>CAZZYE010000076.1:0-3899 GCA_964658145.1 uncultured Stigonema sp. | reverse complement strand
CCCTATATTTCGACCTGATTGACAAACTAATCAATTGCCAAAATGGTCAGGAACCGGAAATTTTGGAGCAAGATTCAGAATTAATTGATGCTGGTTTCGTAAACACAATTGTACAAGTGGCAACTATATTCGCACACGAAGGTAATGAAGATGGTGCAAAGTTTTTAATCCATGTTGCCCGGGATCTATCTAAGCAACTGGGATTGTACCCTGAGGTTTCAAATAAGGAGTAAAAATGCTATTGACTTCGACTGACGCTGGACAAATAGCGTTAGAGTTTCTCATGGCTGAATGGAATATCTCAGAAGATGACAGAGAGTGGTTCGTCATTGTTAACTCTCGCCTCATTGGTGAAAGTTGGTATGTTGTGGAATTGGCTGTACAAGGATTGCCTGATAGATGGTTCATGCAAGTGTACGACAATGGAGAATGCGACCCCAACTATACATTTATCTCTCCTATTGATGGCTTAGGAGGATGTATTGAAATTCCAGATTTGCCATATATTGTAGCAGAAGTATTAGGAGCGGAGCGTAATACCCGATAAGAAAAAAACAAAATTCAAAATAGACAAGTGCAAATTAAATGCACTATAATTCAATACAGTTCAGTTAAGGGTTGATCGGTGGTAAATTTATGTTGTGTAGAGACGCGAAATTTCGCGTCTCTACATACATTTATCGTTTTAAAATCTAATTTTGCCGATAAAATTTTAACTTTTAATTTAATATCTTTGGCAAAGAGGAGGTTATGCAAAAAATAATTGCTAACCTCCTTTTATTTTTAGAATATCTTTAAAAATAATTACTATTTAGTTATGTTTATATGACGGATTTATGTTAGATTAAATAATGTGACAAACCCTACAAAAATCATATTTGTCATGATTAGTGAAGACATCCTAGCTAAAGAATTCATCAGGGTCGTCAATCACTATTACCCAAAAGTAGGGGAATTATTGGATGGCTGTCATGTGAAAGTCATCACCTGTTTTTGGGGACGACCTCCTAAACGCTTGCAATACATCGGAATTTATTGCTCTAACGAAGTGATGCCCTATGTGCAAGCCCAAAAAGATGTACTTAGAGAAGTAGCAGACAACATGGGACTAGTTCAGGTAGTCTTTCTGAATGCTACGCGACTGTTACGCGATCCAATGTCGAAGCTTAAGCAGGCAGAACCCCGCTTGTGGTTGGATTTACATTGGGTCGCAACTTAGGCAAAATAGCGATCGCAATGAAAACTGGAATTTTCTGTAATTACGAAAATCATCACCACGATGCCCATCGCGCCATCGAGGAGCAAGTTACGCTGGTCAAACATGCGGAAAGCTTAGGCTTTGAGGAAGCCTGGGTGAGTGAGCATCATTTTAATGAATTTAATCTCACCCCGTCAATTTTGCTGTTGATGGCACATTTGGCGGCGTTGACCTCAACTATCAGATTAGGTTCGGCGGCGGTATTGCTACCTTTTCATAACCTGATTCGTGTGGCGGAAGATATAGCGACACTGGATAACTTGTGCAATGGGCGACTCGCCTTTGGAATTGCCAAAGGTGGACCGTTTCCTGAACAAAACAAGCACTTTGCCGCATCAATCAGTGAATCCCGCGCTAAGACACTAGAGGCAATGGCGTTGATTCAGAAGCTGTTGTATAAAAAAGATGTGTCTTTCTACGGGCAATATTATCAGTGCGAGCAAATCACGATTCACCCGAAACCATTACAGCAGGAAATTCCAGTGTATGTGGCAAGCGGCGATGATGAGGCGATCGCCTTTGCCGCAAAACATTCTTTCGGCTTGATGGGTGGACCACCGTTTGCCTTAGAGAGACTGAAGAATACTGTCACCAAATATCGTACCTTAAATTCCAGTGGTTCTGACAACCTGATGCTGGCAAGGTTCTTTTTCGTTGCCAAAACATACGATGAAGCCGTGAGTGAGGCTTTGCCTTTCATCCAAAAATATAGTATGAAAATGAAAGCCAACTCTGCTCAAATCAGGCAAAATAGCCACAATCAAAACATGAAGCCTTACGATCGCACAAACATCTGTTTTGATGAAGACTTTTTGATTGAGAACTCGATTATTGGTGATGTAGCGACTTGTCGTGACAAAATCAAAAAGTTTCACGATGAATTAAACTTAGGCACTTTGGCACTCAAACCCTCATCTTTTGACATGCAAAAAAACCTTGACAGTCTGACTCGCTACAACCAAGAGGTACGAAATTATATTGGTTAGTTAATTGTTGATTGTTGATTGTTAATTGTATTTACTAATAACAACTAACAACCCTTCGGGTTCACCAGTCGCCTAGGTCGGGCTAACCCTCCTGCAGCGCTGGTTCACCAACAACTAACAACTAACAACTAACAATTACTTATGATGAATAAATCCTTCCTTCCTGCAGATGATTTGCCACCAACTGAGGTGACGCAAAATGATCGGATACTGCATTGGCAACTAGAACGGGCTACTGGTAAATGCTTTTATGAAGCGTGCGATCGCATTACACAAGCATTATTAAATAGTTGTCAGTGGTATATCACAACGGTTGCCAGTACTTTGATGCTGGTTATTGACTGCCCTGACATCGTAACTTATTGGCATATAGTCAGCAATATTCCGCAAATCGGGAATAGGCTGGAGAGATTTGCTAGTAGTGCCAAAATCCGCGTTTATCCTCCTTTTGGCAAAGGGATGCCGTTTGAAATTGGCGTGAATGAAATATCAGCTTATCGAGATTGGCTCTAAAGTATTTTCACAGGGGTGGCTCGTTCAGGAGACACTGTGTAGAATTAACCAACGAATTATGAGACTGACGTTGGTCTTTCACAGTTCTAAAAACCTCCATAATTGGATTTAAGCAGCGTTTAGCATCTTCGTAACCACGCTTTTTAAGTTCGGCGATGCGTTCGGAACTAAAATCCAGGTAGCTATCAATTTTGCCAATTATCAGAGTATCAGACTTTTCAATTCCCTCGGACGGTCTGATTTCAATTACAGTTTGTTCGGGAAAATCGTGGCGGTTCCAAGCTGCACCATTTTTTAAGTGAATTACAATTACATTTTTGCAGCCACGTTTTGCCAAAGCTCTCAAAGGTACATTATCAGCTAAACCGCCATCTACATATGATTTTCCGTTAACCTTCTGACTAGGAAATGCCAGGGGAAGGGCAGCACTGGCTAGAAGCAAGTTGTAAATTTCATCATCGGTAAAATCTTGTATGCAAAGCCAATGAGCATCCGTACCAGTACGAGCGCGGATAAAATCAACTAACCAGTCGTAACCCAAACCAGGTATTTTCAAAGAAGGAAAGACTGTCACCCATAACTCAATACCGCGCCGCAGTTCATCAGGTTTAACAGCTTCCCGTAATAGTTCCTCAATGGGAGCCGGGTCAAAAATAGCACTTGAATCTTGCATGAAACCTTCCGCCACCAGAAAATCAAGCAGCCATCCCCGCAGTGTTGGTGTAAATGTTTGAGTAGCGTAGCTGAAACTACGGAGAACAGCACCCGTATTTGGGCGTAAAATCTTTGCTTTACCCAACTGTTCCCAAAGTTGGTTCAGGCATTGGACAGCGTAGGGGAAAGGGCGATAGGCTGAGAGAACAGCACCATTAAGAGCGCCAATGCTAGTTCCGGCAAGAATTTGGGGTTCTAGTCCTAATTCGGCAATATACTGAAGAGCGCCAACTTGGTATGCACCTTTAGCACCACCGCCTGTAAGTACAAGTCCAAGTTGAGGGTTAGCTAGTTTCATATCAGATTTATGTGTCCAATAGCGTAGGGTGGGCAATGCCCACCAAAACCCGGATCTGGTGGGCATTGCTACGTGTATTTCAAAAATTAAATAGGAATCCTATAGTAGAAGCTATGTATATAAAAAAGCC
>CAZZYE010000075.1:0-15035 GCA_964658145.1 uncultured Stigonema sp. | reverse complement strand
ACCCTCCTCATGCGCGCTGGCTCGGCTACACGTACAAAGCCCACCTCCGTGGGCTGGAATCCTTACAGCCCACGGAGGTGGGCTTTGTTTGTATAGCCCCACTCTTATAGAGTGAGGGCAATAAGAGCGAAGGTATTGTTCAAGAAACCGGGTTTCTGTTCTGCTGCTTGGGGAAACCCTAACGATTATGCTGGGTAAGGTTCCTCAAAGAACGCCTACGATCTACAACCCGATCAGTAATTTAGTAGTGGTTCGGGAGTAATATGGATTTCCCACCGTAATTTTACTGACAACGCACTGATAATCAGTAGAAATAACGTTGATTTATCAGTAAAATTTCTCTGGGATAAACAGGAGATACAAAGTTAGATTTATTGTATTGTTTGTGTGTATTAGTTGTAAACATACCAGTAAATGGTATCCAGAATATAGGAATCATATTTGATTTTTGAAATATACGTAGGCAGGGCTATGCCGCACCTCACCCGCATCTGGTGGGCAGTGCCCACCCTACACTACTTAAAATTTTGCATGAATGATTTAGGATGACTATAGCTGTCAGATATCTGCCTGATACTGACTAATAAATGCTGGAAGTTTTTTATCAATATTTGCTCTAGCTGTTAGCTTGAATCATCTGGCAATTTTTATACAGTTTCCTGCTGCATCTTGGCTAGTAAATATTGCTATTACCCTTTGCGTTTACAGAGAGAAATATGAATAACCAAATGCCTATTTGGACTCGTGTTAACAATCAATGTCAATTGGCTGTAAAAATAATTGTAGATCAGATTATTGCATCAGGAAAAATGAGTCGTCAAGACCATATATTGCTGACCTCGATCGTACTTGCTTATGGTAATGTCGGCGAATCAGAGCGTCGCCAGATTAATCGCATATTTAATCAGATTCAGACGGGTCAGTTGAAATTAGTTAATTGGTAGCCTAATGATTAATGGGGAGTTCCTACTTTAGGAGGGTCGGGAAAGACAGAGGAAAAGCTTTTCTTGCTCCCCTTTTTTAACTAAAAGAATTGTCAAAATTTGATTAATGAGTAAAAATATCTATTTTAAAACCGCAATATTACGGTTCATTCACAGCTATTGATGTTTCCGTTAATGTATCAAAAAAGAGATTACAGTAAGTATACCGTTGCTGTTTTCACCTAAATAGGAGTTTATCAGTGTCCATATCCCTTGATTCGAGTTCGATTAATGAACGAATAGTTCTTGTCTGTGCAGCTGATGACAATTACTCCATGCCTCTCGCGGCGACACTTCATTCGGCAATTGTAAACTTGAAGAGCGATCGCAATATCACTCTATTTGTGATCGATGGTGGAATCAGTCGAGCAAATAAGCGCAAGATTTTACAAACCATTCGATCGCCACGAGTGAGTTTAAGTTGGCTTCAGCCGAAAAAGGCACTTTTCAAGAATGTGCCTACTTCACAATCTATTACTATTGCTGCCTATTACAGACTTCTTATTCCCGCTATTTTGCCACAGCACTTGACAAAAGCCATCTATCTTGATAGCGATCTCATTGTCAGAGGGAATCTAGAGGAGTTATGGAACATTGATATAGAAGAAAACTATCTCTTAGCCGTACAAGATATGGGGACACCTTACGTATCCTCCTCCAGGGGACTGATGAATTATGAAATGCTCGGGATTCCTGCTGATTACAAATACTTTAATTCCGGGGTGTTAGTCATGAATCTTAAAAAATGGCGCGAGGATAGTATTAGCAAAAAAGTTTTCGAGTATCTTGATCAGAATAAAGAGTATGTAAGATGGCACGATCAAGATGGGCTAAATGCTATTCTAGCAGGTAAATGGGGTGAACTCGACCCCAGATGGAATCAATTACCTTACATCTTTAGATATTCATCATGGTCAGAAAGTTATTTTCCAGAAGATGTTTACAATGGCTTGATTCACGATCCCCATATTGTTCACTTCTCCACTAGAGATAAGCCTTGGAAAGGCGACTGTAACCATCCACAGAAGGATCTATTCTTTGAGAATATTGACATGAAAATTTGGTCAGAATGGTCTGACCAACAAGACGCTAAAAAGAGGATGAACCATTTCAAGGCAGTTTTACTCACTCCATATACAAGGTTTAAGCAGTTGCTCAAACGTTTTATTTATGGACATAAAACCTGAGCGGGCAATTCTATCTCTCTAGCACTAGCCCTTACAACTAGACGTATTAACCAGCCTCAGCCTGGTTGATACTAGTCAGCTTTTTGCTTGAATTTTTAATATCATTGAATTACTAAATTGTCAACCGTAATTAAACTCTTAATAAATATAATATATTGTAAAATAAATAACTTTAGCTCAGTAAAATTTCTCTAGGGAAAACAGTAGATGTTGCGTTAAATTATTTTTGTAACTAATTTATACAATTTCACCTATAATTTACCAATAAAAGGTCAGTTGTAACAAAGTCAAATAAAGCACTCCTTCAGGCTTAATAGTACTTACTTATGCCAGTTTGCAAATGCTATTACCCAACTTATCAGAAGAGATTTTAATCAATGACTCCACTTGTCTCCATCATTGTTACTTGTTTTAATCAAGCGAGCTACATAGAACGCTCTGTTAAAAGCGTACTCTCACAAACATTCAGTGACATTGAATGCATTATCGTAGATGATGGCTCTACTGATAACTCTCAAGAGGTAGCTAAGCAATTAATGAGTTTAGATTCACGGGTCAGTTACTTCTACAAAGAAAATGGCGGTGTATCATCTGCACGCAATTTTGGCTTTAAACAAGCGCAAGGCAAGTGGATTCAGTTTTTAGATGGAGATGATTGGATTCACGAAGATAAAATTAGATTTCAATTAAGTCATGTCAGTGGGTTAGATAAAGAAGATACTATATTTTATACAGATTATGAAATTGTATTTATAGATAGGGAAGGAAAGATTACAAAAAGGCAGGAAAAGATAGTTGGTGCTTTGACAAGGGAGCAATTAATTCAGCGATTACTCATCCCTGACTTTTTAGCTGATTCTCCATTTCCCTTACTCCAACAATGTCTACTAATAAATAGAGGTATTTTTCAGGAAATAGTGTTTGATGAAGGGCTTAAGGCTCTTGAAGATAGAGACTTACCCTTGGATCTTCTCCTAGCAGGCGTGAACTTTGTATATACACCTATGGTAGGAGCATTCTATACAAAACATCAGTTTAATATGACGAGTAACTGGTCTTACATGAAAAATTATTACATTATGTTCTACGAAACTGTATGTGGTAAGCACCAAGAGTGGATTCCATTATCCCAAATAGGTATTAATTTTTTTCTGAAAGAAGCAATCAGAGAAAAAGCAGAGAATGATTTTTCTAGGCTTGTGAAAATGGTAGAGTTTCCTGTTGATTTATTTAACAAAAGAATTAATGTGAGTCACACCTTTTTACTCAAGCTAATTTACAGAATAAGACTCATTATTCCTAGCTTTTTACTATATGAAAAATACCGAGGACCACGATCAAAAACAATTATATCTATCTTTTCAAAATTAATCAATCGGCAACCACCAGAGAATAATGCCTAGTAGCGGGAAACACTCGTGTCGGCGTGCTGACTCACCACTTCGTGTAAGACTGCGGTTGATTAAAAAATGAAAGAAAAAGTCTCGTTAGTTGTTAGTGATTTATCTGGAGGAGGGTCAATTCGGGCATTTTTACTGGCTCAAGTCCTAAAAAAACTTGATTATAAAGTAGAAATTGTCGGATTTTTGTTTGGTAAGGAATTATATGCAATTCCTCCTTCAGAAATCCCAATTATTTCTGTTCCAGGCAACAATTATCCGGAATTTATAAAATCTGCACAAAAACTTTTGCTCCAACTACAAGGAGACATTATTTATGCAGTCAAACCTAAGTTCACAAGCTTTGGTCTGTCTCTATTTAAGAAATTCACCAGCCGTCGTCCGTTACTACTCGATATGGATGACTGGGAACTCAGTTGGTATGGAGGTTTTGAATGGAAATATCGTCCGAGTCCTAAACAATTTTATCGAGATCTTTTCAAGAAAGATGGTGCATTAAGATTTCCCGACCATCCGCTTTATCTTCAGTGGATGGAAAGCTTTGTGCAGCAAGCAGATGCGGTCACTATCGACACTGAGTTTCTCCAGTCACGATTTGGCGGTGTATATTTGCCTAATGGCAAAGATACTTCCTTGTTTAACCCCCATCAGTACGATCCTACGGCAAGCCGTAAGCGTTATGGTCTTTCTGAGTATCGAATTCTCATGTTTCCAGGGGCACCACGACCTCATAAAGGAGTTGAAGATGTTTTAATGGCGTTAGACAAGTTAAATCAGTCAGATTTAAGACTTGTGATTGTGGGTGGAAGCCCTTACGATGACTATGACGAACAGCTCATTAAAAAATGGGGACGCTGGATTATCAAGTTACCTAAGTTTCCTGTAGAGGTCATGCCTGAGGTTGTAGCAGCAGCTCATATTGTAGTTGTTCCCCAACGAGACACAGTAGTTGCTCGCGCTCAATTTCCTTTAAAGTTGACAGATGGCATGGCAATGGCTAAACCTGTACTATCAACGCGAGTAGGTGATATACCAAAAATTTTAGCTGATACAGGTTATCTAGTTGACCCTGCTTCTCCCGAGCAAATTGCTCAGACAATTCAATTGATATTTGAAAATCTAGAGTCAGCAAATGAACGAGGCAGACAGGCAAGAGAAAGATGTGTAGAAAAGTATAGTACAGATACTATGGCATCTACTCTCGCCGAGGTAATTGCTCTTTTGTGAGCATTCCCGTGATTTCCACAGCGAGAGCTATGAATAATATTAATAACTAGTAAATTGTGATTAAAATCGCCCATGTCTACAAGCAAACTACTACTAAGATTTGCTAAACCCTATCCCGGCTGGATTCTGCTAACGATATTTTTAGGGTTTTCTGGATCTTTATTCAATGGGATCGGTACAGCACTGATTGTACCAGTGATTCTCAAAATCGTGGGACAACAAGTGGATTTAACTACCGCTCCTCCCATTCTCAAAGCAATCACGTCTCCCTTTGATAAGGTTCCTGAAAATTACCGCATATGGGTAATGGCAGGGGCAATCATACTCACAATTGTTTTAAAAAATTTCGCGGGCTACGCCAGTACGTTGGCATCAAGTTCCTTAACGCGAATGCTAACATCAGATATGCGAGAAGCAGGGTTGCAAGTATTACTAGGAGTAGATATAGATTATTATTCAAATACGAAAGTTGGTGATTTAATCAACACTATTGGTGGAGAAATTGCTCGCGCTGCTGGTTCTATAGGTAATGTGATTAAAATATTTATCGTTGCAATTACGATTTTAATATTCGTGGGTTTCTTGCTGGCAATTTCCTGGCAGTTAACATTGGCTTCTACGGTTTTGCTGTCTTTAGTCACGTTGGTCAATCAGTATGCTATTTCCCGCTCAAAGGATTTTGGCAAGCAACTTTCAGATATGTCTAGAGCTTATTCAATTGCTATGCTGGAAACATTGAGTGGAGTTCGCTTAGTCAAGGCAACTGGTAATGAAGGTCGAGAATATGAACGGATTAAACATTTAATTCGTGACCGGGAAAAAGCGGATTTTCAATCTCAGGTTAATTCCGAAGCGATCGCACCTCTGAGTGAAGTAACAGGTGTTACCGCCTTACTGTTGATTGTTGTTCTAAGTCGCACCTTCTTTGGAAACCAAATCTCTTCGCTTTCCACTGTACTACTCACATATTTATTGGTGCTACTACGACTCCTGCCGTTTATTTCTCAGCTAAATAGTCTTCGCAGCGGCTTTGCCAATACCAGTACCAGTGTAGATCTGGTCGCTGACTTCCTGCGCTGGGATAATAAGCCGTTCATGACTCAGGGTAGCCTTCAATACACAAAATTACAGTCGGGTGTACATTTTGACCACATATCCTTTGCCTACCCTGGTCATGAGAAGTTGGTACTCAAGGATGTGAGTTTAGACTTACCGCGTGGTACTACTCTAGCGTTGGTAGGTAGTTCTGGTGCTGGTAAATCAACAATAGCAGACCTGTTACCAAGATTTTATGACCCAATCTCAGGTCGTATTACCATCGATGGGGTGGATCTGCGTGAGTACGATCTCCAATCGCTGCGAAAAGCAATGGGAATTGTCAGTCAAGATACCTTTCTGTTCAATGACACGGTAAGAAATAACATTGCCTATGGAAAGCCTGAAGCAAGCGGCGAGGAAATTATGACAGCAGCAAAGCGGGCAAATGCTTATGAGTTTATTAGCAAATTGCCTCAAGAATTTGACACCCTGATTGGCGATCGCGGTGTCATGTTATCTGGTGGACAAAGACAAAGATTAGCGATCGCCCGTGCATTACTGCAAAATCCAGAAATTCTCATTCTTGATGAAGCGACTAGTGCGTTAGATACAGTTTCCGAACGCTTAGTGCAGTCTGCAATTGATGACCTCAGCCGCGATCGCACTACCTTAGTGATTGCTCACCGCCTTTCTACCGTGCAAAAAGCCGATCAAATTGCTGTATTAGATCAAGGATGTGTGGTAGAGGTGGGAACTCACGAAGAACTTTTACAAAAGGGTAGTTACTACTCACGCCTTTACTCTATGCAATTTAGTGAGAGATCATCAGATTCGAGCAAAGGAGATCAAAGTTTACTCCATCTTTGTCCGCAAATGCGAACACGACTTAACTCGATGATTAGTTGTTTACGTTTATTACTTGATGGTATGGTTGAGAACTCTCAACGGCAAGAATTAATTGCAGAATCATACAAATCAGCCTTGAAAATTTTCAACACCATTGATGTTTTTGAGGATAGTGTTAATTTGCCAACGCGCTTTTCATCAGTGTCATCTGCATTAAATCACAACGGGACTAGCCAAACTGAAACTTTCAGTCAGTCTGATCAGTTACGGATGCTTCTCGATCCCATGCTGACTTCTCTGCGATCGCTAGCCGACAATTTAGCACATACACCCCAAAAGCAAAATGAATTAATTAAGCAAGCTTATGATTCTGCGATTAAGATGGTGGATGCTTTAGGGGTTTTTGAAGATCAGGTTAAAGGTTAGATATATGGCAATTCTATCCAATGTTGAGCAACGGATAGGAACGGATGTAACGGATTCCGCCAACGCTACAACATTGGCAACGGATGACATAACGGATGTAACGGATAATTTAACTGTGGGACTTACAGATCAAGCATCCGCTACATCCGCTACAACATCCGTTGCTCGAATCCTTCCGTCCACCAATACTTAATGAGTCATTGAATTAATTTATGAGCAGAAAAATTGTCGGAATGCTGAGTGGGTATTCTGGGCTTAAATATATTGATTGGCTGTGGCAGCAAACTCCCCATCCTTTGGGAAAATGGGGCAATATCCAAATGCTAGCGCCAGCATCCAAGCCGGATTTTTTACTACTGTATCAGTTTGATTTTCCCCAACCTACCCAGCAGAAATCCTGGCGGGATCGTTTTCGTAAGCAGCAAAAATCAGAATTAAATATTGACTCTCTGCTGCGAGGTGTTCCCAAGGAACGGGTGATTTATCTTTTGCGAGAACCGCCGCTTGATGAGGTTTTGGAAATCAGTAAGCGAAATTACCAGTCAGCCCATTCGTATTGCGGTTACATTTCCGGTCCCGATGACTTTGCTCCCAATCCCGACTATATGCCAGCTATTTGGTATCATTCCAACTCATTTCGGGATTTCAATGAAATGTCACCTCCAGAAAAGGTGGAAGTTTGTAGTTGGATTACGTCTGGAATTAATCGCACAGCTAGCCATCGTCAGCGTTTAGAGTTTTTAAAGTCTTTGCAAGAGAGTGAAGTTAAGTTTGATTTGTATGGGCGCAACTTACCTGAATGGGCGCAAACATTTGGAGAAATTAGCCAAAAATGGTATGGAATGGCACCGTACTACTACAATTTGGCGGTGGAAAATTATGCTGGCAATAGTTGGTATGTGAGTGAAAAGTTATGGGACTCTCTGCTGGCGTGGTGTTTACCGATTTACTACGGAGGATCGGCGGCTGATAAATTATTGCCACCGGGTAGTTTTTTGCGGTTACCCAGCTTAGATGAAAAAGGCATTGCTTATATAAAAGAAGTGACTGCGACTCCTGATGCTTGGTTTGAAGCAAAGGAAGCGATCGCCGAAGCCAGACAAATTATCCTTCACAAACTTAATTTGCTTAACTGGCTTTCTGAATACGTTACCAAATTCTAAAATTTTGATCATGGATGGAATTTGTACCCTAGCCAACGACCGAGTTTACGACCAACTTGTTGCCCTACTCAACAGCATAGAGACAATTCTGGGTCCAGAAATACCCGTTTGTGTCTATCCCTACAACGACAATACAGCAAAAATTGCAGCAGAAATTGCCAAACGTCCAAACGTGCAACTGTATGACGATCGCGATTCCATACAGCGATGGGATCAGTTTTTCCGGGATGTCTGGGATACCCATCCCACAGCCCAGCAACAATGGAGAGAAATAGGTAGTAATGGATACTACCGCTTCGGTGTCCATCGACGCTTCTGTGCCTTCGATGGTCCTTTTGACCGCTTTCTGTACATGGATGCAGACACTTTACTTCAGGGACCAGTAGCACCAATTTTCAATCTACTGAATGACTATGACTGGGTTGTTTATGACTTTCAGTATAAAGATTTGACTCATGTCTACAATGTATCTTCTCCTAGATTATTAGAATTATTTACTCCAGAACAAATCAAATCAAAAATATTTTGCTCTGGCTTTTATGCAGCGAAAAAGGGTTTATTTAATCAAGAGAAAACAGATTGGCTGCTGACAAAATTGCGTGAAGGAGAGGCGGAGGTTTTATACATCTGGTCGGCTGACCAACCTATTCTGAATTACATGGTTATTAGAGGAGATATCAAGAGTTGTAATTTAGCTTTACAATTACCTGAAAATGAAATGACAGGTTGCTGCGTGACTTCCTCTCATTTTGAAGAGCGAGATCATATTTTGTATGACCGAGGCAATCGCTTAACTTATATTCATTATATTGGTTTGGCGTCTAATTTATTTAGCGAAGTTTGTGCGGGTAATAATATAGATTTTCCTTACCGAGAGCTTTTTTTGCATTATCGCTATCTGCGTGAACCAGAATTGCGACCTCATTTCAACAGTAAGCCGAAAGCCTATAATGCTCCGCCAAGTTTAGCTACACGCGTTTTAAAAAAGTTAGGATTACCAGGTTGAGGATTGTAAAATGAATCGGGGAATTTATATTATTGCTAACGACAAGGTGACAGATCAGGCGATCGCGCTACTTAACAGTATCCGATTACATGATACAGAAACACCAATTGTCATGATTCCATATGATGACAATTATCACAATATTGCCAACACTCTCTCCCAATATTACGGAGTACAAGTCTACGAAGACTTAGATTTCATCGACCGGTTGTCAAATAAATTGCACGATATTTTTGGGAGTAAGTTTTTTGCTCGTCCCAATCAATTTCGTAAGCAGGCTTGTTGGTTTGGACCATTTGATGAGTTTTTGTATATAGATACTGATATTGTTGTCTTTGAAAAAATCATTGACAATCTCAACTACTTAGCTGAATCCGATTTCATTTGTTGCGATTATCAACATTTTGGGGGAATTACAAATGTCTTTACACCCAAAGTCTTAGAAGAAAAAGTATTTACTGAGAATGAAGTTAAGGATATTTTCAACGGTGGTTTTTGGGGGTCGAAGAAAAACTTAATCTCGGAAAATGATTTGTATGAAATCTTTGCCGAGTGTACCGCCCATCCAGAATACTTTGATTTTTCCCAAAAAACTTCCGACCAACCAATTATCAATTATATGCTCCTCAAGCGGATTCCGCGCCGTTTCAATATTGTCCGCAGAGAGGGTAAAGCACCAGGAAATTGGGGGGGAACTCCTTATTTTCAGACTCAGGGAAATATCCTGATAGATCCTTCAGTTAATCAACCCCTGCAGTATCTCCACTGGGCAGGTATTCGGATTGAACCTGGTTGTCCGTACTGGGAGATTTGGGAACATTACCGTAATCTGAATCCGGAACTGCCATCAGCAATTTTCCCAGAACCTGTCAGAAAAAGTCAATGGCAGCAAAGTTTGGATAACGTGAAAAATCAGTTGCGGCAAATCAAAGCTAAGCTTTAGCTGAAGTGATATCGGGTTATATCATGTCCTATTAAACAGTTACGATATCCAGCCCTCACCCCCGTCCCCTCTCCCAAGCATGGGAGAGGGGTGCCCAGAGGGTATAGTGAGGGTTCATATAATAAGTCATTAACCGGACATGATATTATTCGCTTGTGGGAGCAATATGAGCGCGTTATTTCTCAATAATCCGGCATTGTTACATCTTGTACTACGCACCTCATCAGCCTGCGATTCAAATCACAGGCTAATAGCTAAGGTGTAGATCCGTTGTGGAGGGACTGAGCCAAACATTTGCGCGAACGCGAATATCTACTGATGTCCTTGCTACAATTCATCTCCTGGTATGGGATTGACATCAGGTACTCTTGCCAAAATTTGATCAAAGCGATCGTAATCAGCGGCTTGTGCTGCAAGCCACAAGTGACTGAGAGATCGCTCTGCTGCGACATGCCGGGCGATCGCGGCGATCAACCATTGTTCCACCGGAACTTGATTCACCTCTGCCAAACGGCGAACTTCTTGCATTAGCTCTTCTGGTAATTGCAATGGATAAGAACTCATTGGCTGAAACGCTCCTTTAAATTTAATGATCGCACCAACACTCCAGGCTGAATCACTTCAATTCCAAATTGTTGTGCGGCTGGTAAGAAATCTCGTTCGTTGAAAGTAACGATTGCAGATGCTTGGGCATTTATTGCACATTCTAGAACCATTTCATCGTTAGGATCTCGAAGAGGAGGTCGCCACTGAAAATAGATCGGGACTGGCTTCAACACATCTGCAAGCACTCCTAGCACCACATCGATCTCTTCAGGCGTTGTCCAAAACTGTTGCACGTTTTGATCTCGCTTCAACACATCGGCATACTCTAAGAATAAAGCGGATGAGAGAACCCTGCAATGACTCGTTGTCGAATGGCGCTTAATACGAGAAAACTAGCGCCCCGCCGAGAGCGCAACGCAGCAACCAGAATACAGCTATCGAAAACATACATTTGAGAAGAGAGTGAATTGCTTTTTCTAAAAATGAATAATTTATTTTTTGGTATTCCCTTAGCTCAACTGATATCGGGTTACTCTCTTATGGAAGCAATATGAGGAGCGCATTATTTATAGCTTTACTTCCTGGTAACTTAACTGGTCACTATCAGGTGAAAGTGACTTCTGATATCAACGGGAAAAAGGTAGACGGGCGGTTTAGTTTTAGTAGATAACTGCTCCCAGTTAAACAATACAAGAGCGATCGCGCTCGAACCAAAAAACCCGCATCCCCGCTTAAAGTTGCCTACGATAGAATAAAGCTGAAGAGGGATTTCACTTGACTTCGCCAACGATACCGATTACTCATTTCACCCCTGATAGACACAGAGAAGCAATTAATCTTGCTAACCTTACTCTAGTCGATAATTAAAGTCATCTTTTTCTTCATCCAAGTTGTACTTAAATTTGTCCTTTCTGTTCTCGCTCAAATCATAGTTGAAATTGTCTAAATCTTTGTTTTTTATTTTGTAATCAAACTCTTCACTATCATTGAGAATGTAGTGAAAATCATTACTAAACTTATGAGCATGGTAGACAGGGCAGCGCGGATTCCATTTACCATGAACCCAAGGCACTTCATGAAAACAAACCCTGCAACCATGAGAGCATTGAAAGTACCAAGCTATATTTTTACAGTACTTACACGTAAACTCGAAAAAACGTTCACGACACCAGTCACCGTGACTAACACCTTGATCAATCCACTGATAGTTTTTCATTTTATAGGTGTTTTAGCTAGTTTTTCACTTTTTTTATTCAAAGGTAGTATTTCTTGACTAGTTTGCTCAAGTACATCCTCTTCTTGATCCATCTCTAAGAACCTATCAGACAATTCAGAGCTTGTATCTAGTACACTTTCATCTTTAAAATCTTCATTTTTTGGAAGTAAGGGTTTGACTTGAGTCTGTATCCGTCCTTCATGTGCTATTCTCTCAAGAGACTGTGTAAGTTCTTCATAATTGTCAACAGGCTTATTTAGGTTTTTGTCTAGGCTAAATTCATTATAGATTCGTTGGATGTAGAGTTTAATCCGGTTGCTTTCTTCACTATTGTCTAATGTATTTTCTATAGTTTTAAGGAGCCTTCTGACATCACTACGTTTTGCTGTAATCTGGTGATCTCTAATGAACCCATCTACGTGTCGTTCCACTCTCTGCTTAACACTAGTTAGATTAAGAGATTCAACAGCTTCCTGCTTCATGTCATTCAGCCTATCAAAGAGAGATTTAAAGTTATTCACGAATTCCTCTTTAGCATCATTATCTACAGAACCTTCTCTCTGCCACTCCTGAATAATATCAACAATACTTCTAGCAAAACCCATTTTTGTAATATCAACAGGGGAACAGGAGTTAACAGCATCGAAAAGAGTTTTTCCGGAATGAATCCATTCCTCTATTGCTTTGTCAGTAATTCTTTCGGTTTTTGATTCCTCTACTTTACCAAAATCACTACAGTATTTTTTAGCAGCTTGTACACAGAGAGATATAGGTATAATATCTTCACTTTCAGTCAATTTCAGTCCTTTTGGCGCAAATACTTCCTCTTCTAGCTCTGTGATTTGAAGAATAAATTTTGATTCCAATAGATGTTCTTCAATCAAATCTAATTCTCTTTTTAGTACTTCATTAGTCTCTTTAGTACTATTTATAAGTACTATCACTGGAGGCTTTTCTATATCCTTACCACGCATCAGATATAGCAAATCACGCATATTGCATGTTCCTTCAGTAGAAATTACTGTAAACTGATTTAAATCCAGAGTTTCATCAGAAGATATTTCTTTGAGAGAACTTAAGTAAGTAGATGCTCCAGCAATCAGAATTTTATCAGCGATGCTTGCAACCATTAAGTTACAGTTGCCGATGAATGCACTTTCGCCTACAAGCTCTCCAAAAGCAGAGCGTAGAGGTTCATAATGATTCTTAGAGGCATCATTAACAACCCTTGTGCCCTCATCATCTACTCCCTTCTCTAGAACACGAATTCTTTCTGGATGATTCTTATCGATCAAGAAAGGGGAGTGCGTAACATAAATAACCTGCACAGGCTTCTTTTTGTCATCAGGTTCGGAAAAAGACTTAAAAATTTTGAGTAGATTTTGCTGTGCTTGGCTTGATAAGTATTGATCTGGTTCATCCATAAGAAGTATCTGGGATGCTTTTGGATCAGGCTTATGAGCTTTATACTGAATGTAGTAACTCAAGAAGTATTTTAAGCCACTACTACGTTCTGAGAAGGAATACTCTGTACCTGTTCTATCTCTTATGGCAAAACCCAAGTCATAATCTCTAGCTGAAACTACAAGTTGGAAGTTACGATCTTGTACCCACCAACTAGGAAAATTAAGGTTTTCTGCTAATCCCTTATTAATCTGTTCAATAATTGCTCTTGTATGTCCTTCCTCTGAACCCAGCATCTCTTTAGCTAGTTCTATCAAAGCATCTGGAGAAATTCTCGAAACTTCGCAAATCAGATTATATGCTAAATTAATTTCTTTTTCCCTTTTTTTAGTTGTTTTTTCGTCATCCAAAAGACCTTCATATAGTTTCTGAAGAATTTTATTTGACTGTTTCTTATCTGCACTACCTTTCTCCTTGTCTACTGCTTCAACCCACTGATCTATTCCTTCAATAAATTCGATTCTATTGTTGCGCTCTAACTTCGCAACGATTGTATTAATCTGAGGCTCATCTTTAGAACTTAAATCTTTGAGTTCTACCGCTCTCTCAATAAGCCTGATAATTGGCACACTGTCAGGAATAGCAGTATTTGAGTCTATTCTAAATGGCTGAGGGAGTAAGTCCGAAAGTTCCGAACTCTGATTAGGGTTGATGTTGTAAGCTTCGTATCGATTATTTTCAATTGGTAGATATATAGTAAGCTCATCTTTATTTACTCGAAACATCAAAAAGCGACTAAACTCTTTTTCTTCAGGTAGTCCGCATATTCGTTACCGGAACTCATTCATATTTCGACAGTCCTGACATAGTTGATGAACTGAATAGATTTAATTGCAGGATGATACCAAGGTTTGATCATGGCTATGCTTTTATTCAATCACAATTGTCGCCATAGAGATTGATGGTCTACCTAACATTAGGCTGTTCATATTTCTGGCATCCCCCATAACCAATTGCCCTGTAAAATAGCCTGCCAACCAAGTTCTTTCATAATTGGTTTTTCCCTTAAATCCTTAGTTAATCTCAAGCAATTTTAGTACGCACTACTCAAGTGTTTCTACCCAATAAATGTCAGTAACTACAATTTGTCATAATCCTCTGGATCTACATCTGGAACTTTATCCAACACTTGCTGAAATTTATCCCAACTACCACGTTTAGCTTTTTCTTCTATATATTCTTTAGTCATCCATGCTGAAACTTGTGCGGATAAGGCGATGGCTACAAGTTGCTCAAGGGACACATTTTCTTTGGCTGCTAAGGCTTCAATTTGTTTATATAAAGAATCAGAAATTTGTACGTTTAAGTTGCTCATGATATTTCTCCTACGTGTTGTAAGAATTGTTTGGGTGTCACTACGTAAATACCAAATTTTTTTGCTGCTTGTAAATCTTTTTGATTGTAAGTAATAATAAAATCAGCTTCTGATTCTACGGCTAAATCTATTATAAAGTCGTCATCAGGGTCGCTTGCTGATGGTCGCCATAGATAAAAAATGCTACGTTTGTTAGCAATGGCACAAATAGCTTCAATAACATTGCTCCATGAAGCTGCGATAAATATTCTCTCTTAGCCCCCCTTTTTAAGGGG
>CAZZYE010000074.1:0-15114 GCA_964658145.1 uncultured Stigonema sp. | reverse complement strand
AAAAAAAGGGGCTACCACCAGTTTATGCCCAAACCGCCTTGGCGGTTGCTATATCAACAGAGAAAAGAATATTCATGCCAATCACCTACGGGCTGGTAGCCGATCGCCTGGTAGATGTGGTTAGAAGTTGGGTTTGCCTGGTCAGTAAATAAAAAACAGTATCGATAACCTTGGTTAAGTAAGGTCTGACTCAAAGCCGCCACGCAAGTACTGCAATAGCCTTTTCTTCGGTGTTCTGGCGGTGTGTACACTAAACTGACCCTAGCACCGTTGGGTGTTATACCAACACGACTTGCCATTGAGACTGGAGTTTCATTCTCCCAAAGGTAAGCCGTACCCTGTTGCAAATGGCGATCCACCAAGCGTTCAACTGACTCAACACTACCCAAAGCTTCCACCGAAAAGGCTTCATACCAATGCATGATTTGCTGGCGATCGCCGCATGCTTGCAAGTCGTAAATAACCCAATGCATGGGAAATCGGCTGCACCTTCTCTAGTTGAAAGGCACGTAGCGCCATTTTTATTTGATAAGATTGACTAGTCATAGAATACCATACCTCAGCAAAAGCCTTTGCAGAAGCGGTAGGGGCGTTAACTCCAGGTAATAACTTTTGGGTAAGGTGCAGATTTTGGGCGATCGCTTCCACCGCCCTCAAATCCTTCACTTGTGACAACAGCAACGCCAACGGTTATATTCTCATCGCGACTGCGGCAATATCTCCGTCGATCTCCACAGTTGCTAGATAAGGCTTTTCGTTGAAACGTTCAGGATTATCAATCAAGGCGTTACAAAGTCCAAGCATCGCGTTATGCAATGCTTCGTGATTCACCAAGTAATCTTTCACGCGATCGTAAAATTGACTAGCGTCCTCAAACTTATACAAATCGCAGCCTAAACTCATACATCAAATCCACCCTACCCTTACGCAACATTGCCGGATCTAATCTTTCAGTGGTATTACAAGTCATTAATATCACCAACTTTTGATGCATCTGGATACCAGATTCATCAATAACGCTCTGGTATAAAGTACCATCCAACAAACTGAGAATGTGTTCCGTTTTGTTACTGTATTGCGCGACTTCAGATGCACGATCTTGTGCTAAATTATCAGCCTCATTAATAATAATACAAACCTGCTCTAAATATGTTGGTGGGACAAAGTTAGCGATCGCATCGTGATCCAAAATAAAAATTACATATCCTAAAGGCACAAGAATTTCTTGTGCTACTGCTTGTGTCCACGCGGTTTTACCTGTACCCGGTTCTCCATGTACCAAAACCGCTAGCTGGTTTTGAGTGAGAATCGCTTGCTGTACTGTGTCGGTAAAGCTTTGAATATCCGGTGGAAAACTGCTAAGCGGATATTGACTGTGAACCTTGCCCACGCGACTTTGATATCCACTCAGCATCACTGCTAAGTCGTAAGTTGCTTTGTTAATAAGTGGCGCTATATTTTTTGCCATCAAAGTATATTGTCGTCTTCCCCTGTCGTATGGGTTAATTTGCAGCCAAACGTCGTGCTTAGACCAGTAAGCATAAACTGTGTGAATAACGTCAAGACGCTCCCAACTGACAAATCTTTCTATAGGGTAATAAAAATCTCTTTCTAAATAATACTGAGTAATAATATCCGGACGACCTAACAAACTTAACACTCTTAATACAGTGATTTCTTGCAGTCGGTGAAGAACGTAATCAATCGGAATGCTATTACGACTGACAAATTGGACGATCGGTGTTTCCGTACTCAAAATTTCTTTGTAACGGTAATCTGGGTTGAGAGGGTCTGGTGTAATATAATTCCAGTATTTTTCTACTTCGTAACGAGTGTTATCAGATACAACATTCAATAAATTCGCCCACCAAGTATAATTATTTCGACCCAAGGTATCGGCAATGTTACTTGCTAAATTTAAACTTTTTTGAGTTAATTCCTGCGTATCTTTACACAATAGTTGCCACAGAAACTCCCAGTCCAACTCCCGGTGAAATGGTCGCCAACCGCTTGATAGTAAGCTTTGACGGTTAGTATTTGCCGGAGTGCCTTCAGTATTTCTATAAAAGTCAAATTCCATGTTTTCAGTTGTATAGCAGTTATCAGGAGTATTTAACGGTGTAACACAGAATATTACAATATTAATATCTGTGTCAAGTGTTTAAGTCAGTAATACTGATGAAATTCATACCCTGTAATCGTTTGTCCCATTACCCATTACCCATTACCTATTACCATTAATTATGTTCATTAGTTTTGCTCCGGTTCCGGCTTAAGCTTTTAGTAGAAATAACTAGGGGTCCTATCCCTGAACCCGAAATAGAGCAAGTTTCTACCATGACTCGTATTATTGTCATTACCTCTGGTAAGGGAGGTGTGGGTAAAACTACACTCACAGCCAATCTCGGCATGGCTTTAGCCAAGATGGGGCATCAAGTGGCACTAGTTGATGCTGATTTTAACTTGAGAAATTTGGATTTGCTGCTAGGACTAGAAAAACGCATAGTCTACGGTGTACTTGATGTCTTGGCTGGCGAGTGCCGCTTAGAACAAGCTTTGATAAAAGATAAGCGGCAACCAGGTTTAGTACTTATGCCAGTGTCACAAAAACGTACCCAAGATGTAGTAACTCCAGAGCAGATGAAGTCACTATCGAACGCTTTGGCACAAAAGTATGACTACGTACTTATAGATAGCCCATCAGGTATAGATATAGGGTTTCAGAATGCGATCGCCTCTGCTACTGAAGCAATAATTGTTACGACACCAGAAATTCCCTCAGTTCGTGATGCCAACCGTACAATCAAGTTGCTACAAGATCAAGACATCAAGCACATTCATTTAATTGTTAACCGTATCAAACCTCTAATGGTACAGCTTTTTAAGCTGATGTCGGTACAAGATGTTCAGGAGCTTTTAGAAATCCCCCTGATTGGGGTGATTCCTGAAGACGAAAAAGTTATTATTTCCACCAATTGTGGCGAACCTTTAGTATTAGCGGAAAATCCATCGGGAGCTGCTATAGCTTTGAGTAACATTGCTCGCCGAATCAAAGGTGAAACAGTAGAATTTCTTGATCTTGACTTATCCGACCCTAGCATTTTGGACACAGATGATACTATCGACTCAGTGACTAGTTTTGTAAGTTCATGTCCGTATTTGTAAATTACATAAAAAAGGGAACTCTTAACAGGGAACAGGGAACAGGAAAAGAAAAAAAATGCGCGTTGTGGGTTTAGAGCCGCACTTGTAAAAAAAGATGTTTTTCGTTCTGGCGTAAGCGCTCATATAAACAGTGTCCTTGTTTCAATCCCACGGATGGGCGCCGTGAGATGCACTGTTCCCTGTTAAGAGTTCCCTGTTCCCTCTGAAACTAAGTGATTTGAGAACCAGAACATCTAAGTGTTCTCCAGAATTGAGGCGCACCCATTTAATAGGGTGCGATGAGTGCGATAGTACGGCATCGCACAACTTAATGCAGTTCAGTTCCATTGTTGCGAAGCAGGTAGCGATCGCTTATTAACTTCAACACCACCCTACCTATTTCAGGGTGTGTTCTCTCAACCAAAGGTTGGACCACAACACCTTCCATTATACAATCTGGACTGAGTACACTATTGGCATTGTTGAAACCAAACACCGCCTCCCAACTGTAAGCACCAATATAAAGGACAGGGACTCTGGGCAAGGAAAACTCTTCGCAAAACGCTACAAAATCAATGTAGTTGAGGAATTGGCGATAGCGACGTACAGCAAATAAAGCAATGCCAATATTGCCATTTTTCAAGCCGTACTTAATATCCTGTACACCATAGATTTCTCCAAATACCTGTATTCCTGGTGGGAGTTTTTGCAAAGCTGTATTTTCGTGGTAAGCACGAATGTAAACAAGATTCTTATTTGTCTCGCTATTTCTCCAGAAGTAATTGTGGCTACCGATGTGTGTGACGCCATCAGCATCAACTAAAACGGTAAAGTTAGTTCCGTGCAGTTTCTCACACGCCACTACTTCTTCGCCTTCAATCAGCACATCTTTATAACGCTTCAGGTTTTCTGGACTAGGGAATTTGTAGTGTCCAATAGGACTTTCTCTTTCTCCACTCATCCCTAAAGGAATTGGGTATTCGTACTTGGTTACACCAAAATATTCGCTATAGTCATCCCCAACATTTCCTGTAAAACTCTCATCAACTGGAATGAGCAAACCTTCTGAAAAAATGCCCCGCAGTTTAGCAGCACGGAGTTTTTTGGAGTAGTAAGAACGAATCCCAAATTTATCAATAAATCCTTCGGGAATGACGCTATCAATAGGGAAGTAAAAGGCTAGGTCTTGAGGTTTAAAGTTACCTTTTGCAGTGATTACCTGATACGCCATCCCTTCAATTGAAATTAAGTCAAGCTGATCAGCATTAGGGTGAGGAGTAACGCTGTTGATTTTAACTACTTCTACTTTGAAAACGCTCATGGCTCACCTCTTTTTGAAAAAATGAAGTCTCCTGGGCACAGTTATGCGTAGGGCATAAACTGTAAAGTTGCCCTCAATGAAGACTTCTCGGCGGGATTGCTATCTCCTTTGTAATACAAATACTACAAAAATGTCAAGAGTTAGGGATGCGATCGCCTATGCTGCCTGAAGGGAGGTTGTAGGTAGAGTAGCGTTGGCGTTACGCAGCTTTCTTTGCCGAAAGATAGCTATCGCCCTTGTCTCGCCCGAGAACAGCAATCTTACAGTAAGTAGGTGAGTGTCTTGAACGCACCCTAACGATCGCGCCACAGTCGCTATAGGGCTAGCGCTCCATGATTGACCGACTTTTCAGTGCAAAAGCATCAACTAGCAGCTGCTATCTCATCAGTAGTGTCTTCCCGATCATCCAGCCCAAATTTCTTATATAGTTCGCTAATCGTCTGAGGTTGAATTGTTCTAGCTTTAGCCCGATTGAGCGCAGTCAATAAACGAGTCGCATTTGCTGGAGAACGGAGCAAGTAGAGAGTTTCTATCAAGCTTTCTAGTTCAGCTTCAGAAATCAGGACAACATTTTTGCCATCTTGTCGAGTAATAATCGCTGCTTCACCAGTTTGAACAACCTGATTGCAAAGTTGGTCTAAATTTGCCTGAGCATCAACGTATGTAATTTTGGTTGACATATTTTAGAACTCCAACAGCAATATTCTATACATTTTAAGTATTTTTACTTGTAGTGATACCGTGCTTTTAGAAAATCAATTCGGTCATCACTAACCAGATAAACAATTCGATGTTCTTTATTCAGGCGGCGCGACCAAGCTCCAGAATACTCATATTTGAGTGGCTCTGGTTTGCCAACGCCTTCAAACGGGTTTCGCAGAATCTCTCTCACCATTTTAAGTACACGGAGTGCCATTTTGCGGTCTGTTTCAACCCAATATTCAAGGTCTTCTAAAAACTCAGCTTGAAACACCGCCTCACGTTCACAATTAATTTCACCCTCGGCACTCATGCAACAAAACCTCATAATTTATATTTTAAACCTAATGTGTTTAGACAAGAGGTTGTAGGTAGAGTAGCGTTGGCGATCGCGGCGGCTATAGGGCAACACGGTTCAGTTAAAAGCGTCACTCCCCGAAGATCCCCCCAACCCCCCTTAAAAAGTTCTGCTATTTCCCCCCTTTTTAAGGGGAGCCAGCGCTGCAGGAGGGTTTCCCTCCGTAGGCGACTGGCGTGGGCTAGGGGGGATCAAGCCCTAACTGAACCGTATTGGGCTATAGGGAACACCAAGAAATAAATTGTCCCAAATTGTAGGGGCGCTCTTTACCCCGCCCTTACGAATGATACGATTGATCAGTATATGGTTGTCCGATTTTATTTTCTGGAAGTCCCTAAGTCTTGCTATTTAAATTTATTGTATAAATAAATACATTTTGTTTATACGCTGTTTGATAAAATACATTAAAATTTTATTAAATACTTAAGCAAGTATGCCTTATTCAAGATATTTTTTCGGGAAATTTTATTCTAAAACTGTACTATTTGGTAAATCAATATTAAATTTTAATTAAGTATGTTAATTTCTTATGAACTATGTTTGTATAATTTCAACCTTGCTTTGCCTATAATTAAAAAAATATTCTCACTCAGTCAGCTGGAAATATTTTTCCTCTAAACTAGTGGGTGAGATAATATCATCACATTGGGAGTATGGAAATACGAGCCAGCCTTAAATAAGCGCTATCGACCCGCTTGCAGAATGCCTCGTCTGTTCTTTTATTTATTGGCGATAAATAGCAAATAGTATCTTCTGGAGAAGAAATGGATCTGGCAAAAGCATTTATGAGGGATAAAAAGAAGCAATACTCTCAGCCACCTCTGATTTTAGCAGTGGAAGATGACGATGATAACCTGCTGCTGCTGAGTTACGCTCTTGATTCGCTAGACTGTAGACTCATTTGTCAGAAAGACGGATTAACAACAGTACTCGTAGCAAAGGAGTATCAGCCAGATTTGATACTACTAGATATTGTGATGCCCGGTCTTAGTGGAATCGATGTGATACGTTGTCTAAAGCAAGAACCATTAACTAAAAATATTACAACGATCGCCATTACAGCACTAGCGACTACAGAGGATCGAGAACGTATACTAATGTCAGGCTTCGACGATTACATCAGTAAGCCTTACATGATTGAAGATTTAGAGGCTATAGTCAGCCACTACCTTTGCAAAAAACCGAATTCTCAGTCAAGAATAAGTCTATAACTCAGAGTTTTCAGTGTCGTTTTTATGAGATGAAGTCTTGATCCTATTCTTAGTAATTGCAGCATTAACGCGAACATTAGGCGCATCGGTCAGAAGAGCAATAATCCCAGTGCGACCCGTCTCCAGGGTGGCATCACTCAGTAGATCCACTACAGAAACATGCAAAATCTCTTCTATCAGTGCCTTAATTTTAGGCTTAATCGCATCATCTAAATCAGAGTGAACCTGCTGTGCGAGTTCTTCCCGACCTGTTTGAGCTAGTAATTGCTCCGGTTGCGTGATAGAGTTTTCCAACAATACCACTAAACTTTGCTCAGAAAGTTGGCAGGTTACTTTACTCGGCTGATGTCCAAGATGTTCACGATATAAAGCCTGAATACGCTGTGCTAGTGTTCGTTCTACTTGACCGCGGGTTGGAGTTGTCGTCATCTGTATGTTTTTGTTTTCTCTAAAAACGTAGACCACCTTCAATAAACCAGAGACAAGCTTGAAAGCGCAGTTATGAGTTATGAATTTTTAACTCCCAACTTTTTCTTAGGGTTTTAATCCTAGGCTAGCCTAACTTTTTGACTTGTCGCTAACAGTGTTTCTATCTAAAAATCAGGTTTCATGATTCAGAGGGAACAGGGAACAGGGAACTCTTAATAGTGCATCCCAGGGTTCAAGCCGTGGGATTGAAAAAAAGGACGCTGTATATATGAGCGCTTGCGCGTCTCGAAATACATCTTTTTTGGAAGTGGGTTTGTATCCCACAACGCGCATTTTTTTCTTTTCCTGTTCCCTGTTCCCTTTTTTTATCACTATATTAAATAGTAGCCGGAAAAATAGCTGGAGAGCAAGATCCTAATGCAGTATTTTTCATAAGTATCTAGGAAATATTTCAGTATAAATACTAAGTTATTGTTATAGCAAGCCGAAGGAGAAAACACCCGAATCACAAACGCGGTTTTGACAAAAAATCAACTTTGCTTAGGTAGTAGCACAGTAAACACACTACCTTTACCTAATTCAGAGAACAAATCAACTCTCCCTCCGTGGGACTCAATAATGCGGCGCGATAAATGCAGTCCCAACCCACTACCGGAGCGTTTATTTTTACCTTGGCGAAACCGTTCAAAGAGTATTGCTTGATCCTCTGGCGCAATGCCATACCCAGTGTCTTCTACCTCAATTGTTACGCACTTTTTATCCTTGAGTGTAGATTTTTCAGAAATGCGAATGTTTATACTTCCTGTGTCTGTAAACTTAATGGCATTTCCGAGCAAGTTACTGACAACTCTTCGCAGTTCCAGGCGATCGCCCATCACAAAACCAGCAGTTGCATTACGAGTGTCTAGGTTGCTGGTGTCTACATTCACACTCAAGTCCTTTTCACTAGCAAGAGGACTTAGTTCTTGAACGACTTCAACAACTATCTGCGGCAGATTGCAGCTTTCAAATTGCAGAGTCTTTTTGCCTGCTTCAAAACGGTAAACTTCTAGAAGGTTGTTTACCATGACTAACAAATTTTGGTTGCTACGAATCATCGCCGCGATCGCCTGTTTCATTTCCGGCGAAATCTTGCAAAAAATTTCTTGCTCAAACAAATTGAGCATCCGATCTGCAGCAACTAAAGGAGTTCGCAAATCATGAGTCATCCGCGAAACAAAGTCCTCCCGCTGGCGTGCCATCTTTTGTTGTTCGTCAATACTGTGCTTCAGACGCAGCAGCGATCGCACCCTTGCCATCAACTCATCTTGATCGAATGGTTTGCGAATAAAATCGTCTGCTCCCACATCCAAGCCTTCGACGACGCTAGCTTCGTGAAAGGCTGTTAACAGCAAGATAGGAATATAAGGTAAATCCGGGTTATTACGAATGCGGCGTGTCACCTCGTAGCCATCCATTCCTGGCATCATCACATCTAGCAGAATCAGATCGGGTGGCGCTTGTGCAACTTGCTTGAGAGCATTTGCACCATCAGCGACTAATTCAACTTCATACCCTTCCACCTCTAAAATCGTCTGCAGCAAAATCAGATTATCATTCGTATCATCAACAGCTAAAATACGTTCTATTTGAGAGTTTTCAGCAAGTAACATAACTTTGACAAAATTTATAGTTTTACTTCTTTGTGATTAATTTTAAAGCTTGCTATTCCTCCTCTCCCTCGATACCTCTAGCCCGAAGCGAGGAGTCTCCGGCTGCTTCCATAACTTTTTTTTTGACGCCCCAGTAGCCCATGCTTGCTCATCTCTACTTTGGTACATTGATGAAGATATTTGACGTGGTAGTTCAATCTTAAAAATTGAACCCTCACCCAATTTACTTTCAACTGTGATTTTGCCGCCCATCATCTGCACCAGCGCATTTACAACTGGCAAACCTAGACCGGTGCCAGAATATTTGCGAGTAGTACTTTGATCGACTTGCCGGAAAGCTTCAAAAATATGTTTTATATCTGCAGCACCAATGCCAATTCCAGTATCGCAAACTACTATTAACACTCGATTTCCTGGCATTTCGCTCACATCAATGCCGATACCGCCCGACTCTGTGAACTTAATTGCGTTTGAGAGTAGGTTTATGAGAATCTGCCGCATCCGAGTTGAGTCATTAAACACTATAGTATTCTGCAACTGGCTTTGAACCCGCACACACAAGTTTTTGACTTCTGCTAGGGAACGCATTTCTGCTACGGTGGCATTTACCACCTTAGATAAATCAAATATTTCTGGCTTGATGTCTAACCGTCCTGCCTCTAACTTGGAAAAGTCGAGAATTTCATTTAGTAGCGTCAGCAAATGCTTACTATTGTTTACGATCCGATCCACCATATCTCTTTGCTGATGCGTCAGTTCACCGCACTTAGGACGCAATAATAACTGGGAAAATCCAATAATGGCATTCATGGGAGTCCGCAGTTCATGAGACATAGTTGCCAGAAACTGTGATTTTAACCGCGATGCTTCCATTAACTTCAGGTTTTGCAACTCAATCTGTTGCCGCTGTACCTCTAGTTCTTGATTCTTGCGAGTTAATAGCTCATTGCTTTCTCGTAATTGCTGCATCGCCATACCTACCTGCATTTCTGCGCGGTAAACTCGAACGGCAGTCCGTACAACCTGTGCCAATATCTCTGGGGATAACCTAGACTTGGAGAGATAATCTACGGCACCTGCCTTCATCAGTTCCACAGCTATTTGTTCATCCCCTTGACCTGTTAAGACGATGACGGGAGATTTGACTCCTAAAGAGTGTAGCTTTTGAATTAGGGTCAAGCCATCTTGGTCTGGTAAGCGATAATCGAGAAAAATACAGTCATAAAAATTAGTACTTAGAGCAGTAATCGCACTCTTAGCGTCACTTACCTCTGACAGTTCTATCTCAACATTTGCTTTAGTCAGAGCCCGACGCACTGCGATGCGATCTACTTCGTCATCATCTACGACTAAAATTTTTAGCTTTTCTTCCATCACTTTTGAATTTTGCTATTAAAAGGATTTTCATGTATGACATTCTTATTTTCCAAGTTTATTTCTATAATTTTTGTTGTTTTAAGCATTAATGGAGCAATTTCATATTTTATTTTATAAATTATTTTCTAGTATTACAGATAAATCGCGTTGCTCCACAAATTATTTCAGTAGGGTGGGCACTGCCCACCAGAACCAGGATGTGGTGGGCAGTACCCAACGCCACTCCTCTCAACGCGGGGAACCCGCGCACGAGGGTGGCTCCCCTACCAGGACTTAAAATTTTTCATGAATGATTTAGGATTCCTATATTACAGATAAATTACCCCAACCACAGATTAATTCAGATTTCAGGGGACTGTCTTTGCCCAATAATTCTCTTGCAAGTGGCTAAGGCATTTCGCATAATGTCCAATAATTGTTAAGCGTTGCCATTAGCTCAATAAAGTTATTGAAAGTTACAGGCTTAAGGATATACCCAGCAACGTTCAAGTTGTAAGCTTCTACTCGGTCTTGATCTTGATTTGAGGTCGTCATTACCACCACAGGAGTTGCTTTTAGTAGCGGATCTGAGCGTAGTTCCTGAAGGAATTCTATCCCGCCCATTTTAGGCATATTTAAATCTAACAAAACTAAGCGCCGCTCAGTCGGAACCTCAGGAGGTTGATTTTGGTGGCTGCGTAGCATTGTCAATGCCTCGATCCCATTAGTTGCGACGTAAAGCGGATTGGTAATATTTACTTTCTTGAATGCCCGCCTGACATTCATTACATCAACATCGTCATCCTCCACTAGTAATATGTTAATCACTCTTTCCGCCATTGGTTAAATTTGTATTCTATTTTTGATCCCAAAGGTTACTTGATTAAAGTATCCTTGTCAGGACAATCGCTAATTGCTCTTAAATAATTAGCAATAAGCGAAGGAAGAAATTATGAGCTGCGAGGGAGACAGAGCAAGTCTACACTGATTTAAAACACCCTGTGGCCTTTAATGACGATTTTAAAGACATGGGTTAACGCTGTCTTCACCCATTAGTCAGACTTACACACAAATTTCAACTAGTCCGCAAGTTTGAACTGTTTTACTTTCAAGGTTGCTTCTTGGGCCAAGTAAAGCGGAAAGTACTTCCATTACCTACCTGAGACTTAATGGTAATCTTACCTGTTTCTGTTTCAACGATTTTCTTAACGATCGCCAAACCAACTCCCGTACTTTCTTTACGATCTCGGGCTTCTAGTGTTTGAAAGATTACAAATACCTTATCGTGATATTCAGGGGCAATGCCAGGACCATCATCAGATACAGCAAATTCGTAGTACTGTCCTTGGTCTTTCACAGAAATCTTCACGTGACCATCCGATCGCGTATGGTGTTTAATTGCATTACCAATCAAATTGGTAAATACTTGTTGCAAAGGTATTCGCTTGGTCATCAGGGTAGGCATTCCTGACTCGATTTCAATGGTGAAAGTTTCTGGAGGCGCAAGGGAGTCAATAACCTCCAGCAGCAGTGCGTTAACGTTCACCATCAATGATGGAGTTTGGGTACGCCCAACTCGTGAATATTCCAACAAGCCGTTGATTAAGGCTTCCATTCGGTGCACTCGTCCTCGCAACAAGCGCATCTGGTGCTGATTTTCTTCGGGAAGTTGATCTTTTAGATCTTCTTCAATCCATTCTGAGAGGCTGGCGATCGCCCTTAAGGGTGCCTTCAGGTCATGGGACACCACGTAAGCAAACTGGTTAAGTTCATCGTTACGTATCTTCAACACAGCTGTTGTTTGCGCCAAAATTGTATTCACATGAGTTAGTTCTTCTGCTCGTTGTTTGAGAGTGAGTTCAGTCTGCTTGGTATGGTTAATATCGATACAAGAACCAATGTACCCGGCAAAACTACCATCTGAATTAAACCTAGGAGTGCCTTTATCTAAAATCCAGCTATATTTACCATCAAAACGTCTGAGGCGGTACTCCATTACAAAAGCAAGCCTTGCATCAAACGCCGTCATGTATGTATTTAAACAATCCTCTAAATCTTCCAGATGCACGGACTCTGTCCAGCCGTTACCTAACTCTTGTTCCAGTGTACGTCCAGTAAATTCTAGCCAGTTTTTATTAAAGTAAGTAAACAGCTTGTCAGGACCGGATAACCAAATCATCACCGGTGCATTTTCTGCCATAGCGTGGAATCGTTGCTCGCTCTCGCGTAATGCTTGCTCTGCCTGCTGGCGCTGCGTAATATTGTCAAACGCAATTCCAATACAATGATTAGGCAATGGAAATACATTAATGCTGAAAAAGCTCCCAGGTATGCTTTCATCGCCGTAATAAACGCACGACTCCTCTATCCCTTGACCAGAGATGGCAACAAGAGCGTATCTTTCCAGATCTGCTCTGTATTCCTCTAGCATATTGGGAAAACATTCAATGATTCCTTTACCAAGGTTGTCTTCGAGAGATATTCCAGTCAGTCGGGTTGCAGCCGGATTGATTGTAACTAATCGGAAAGAAGTGATATCATTAAGATCTTCTAGATGCCACACAATCAAACCGAGTTGCATATTCTTAACAATGTCGGCATAGAAGATTTCTAACTGTACCCGCCCTTGTTGTTCACGCCGCAATAGTTCTTCCTGTTGCCGATCGCCTTCCATCTGCGTTATCGGTTCTACAACACGTTGTTCTCGTTCTGCTTTGTTTATATCTCTCTGGGCAGAGTTAAATGGAATCATATCTTAATTGTTGTAAATAAATGTAACCTTTTTCAGATTAATTTATGTTTACCATTTAATTCTAGTTATTAGCAGTGATTTACTGATAAGTCAAAGTTATCTCTTTGTCACTTACTTAAGTAAAAGATCGCATTCCCAGACTAGAACCTATTAATGGCATCGGTACGTTGATTCAAAGTGAAGAGATTGCCCTGGGAGTGGTTGCAAGTCAGAGTTCGTATAATGATATCATAATTGATAAAATAGCTATATATCGTCGGCTAGATATTTGTCAAGATCATCTGACGGTAAGAGACGAAAGTCCTTATTTCTATCGGTGGATGTAAGTTTGATAAAAGATCATCTATCTTTGGTTTTGGAAAATAAAAGAAAAAAAACTTGCAAAAAGTCGGCTCTCGACAGATGCAATTAGGAGAAAGTAAGTAAGATGAGTGAAATTAGTATCGTTTTAATTGAAGATCATGACCTGACGCGAATGGGTCTAAAAGCGGCATTACAGTCCAATACGTCACTGCGAGTGATTGGGGAAGCAGCAAATGCTACCAAGGGGCTGAAGCTTTTGGAAACTAGTAAGCCGGATGTGGCGGTTGTAGACATTGGCTTACCTGACATGGACGGCATTGAACTGACTCGCAGGTTCAGACAGTTCCAAGTAGAAAGTGGGGACTCGACAACGAAGATTCTTGTGCTGACAATGGACCATACAGAGGATGCAGTACTTGCGGCTTTTGCAGCAGGGGCGGACTCTTATTACATGAAGGACACAAGCATCGATAAGTTAACAGAGGCGATCCAAGCAACTCATGCTGGTAACTCTTGGATTGATCCGGCGATCGCCAATGTGGTGTTACAGCAGATGCGGCAAGGGTTGCCGACTAGCCAGCAATCTGATAAGCCCAAAACTGTAAAAATTGAAGCTTTACCGTCTGAGTACGAGCAAGTTTTGGAAACGTACCCACTAACACAACGGGAACTGGAGATTTTAGAGTTGATTGTAGCCGGATGTAGCAACGGGCAAATTGCCGAGAAACTTTATATCACAGTTGGTACAGTCAAAACCCATGTTCGCAATATCTTGAATAAACTTTGTGCAGATGACCGTACCCAAGCTGCTGTTCGCGCCTTGCGTTCTGGGTTAGTGGCATGAAGCTCAAATGATTTTAGCGAACTAGCTTGGATATTATCAATCATGGTCTATTCTCAGCCATCGGAATTATCGCGCACTCATTAACTTACAAATCAGGGGCTATACAAAAAAAAGCTCGCACAGGCAAGCTTTTAGGTATTAACTAAGGGCTAAACGCTGGTTTTTGCCTTTGACCAAACGCCATTATCGTCTTCATCATATTGCTGGTGAACTGCCTCCCAGGCAGCTTGCTCAGCTTTGGTTTCGTCATTATTCTCTTTTAAAGCAGTATTATAGCGTTCGATAAATGTGCGCGTAGCTTCTTGAGAAAGGTGAGAGCGAATCTCTGGAGATAAATCTTCTGAGCTATTGCAACCAGCTGCACAAGCACGAGGTAGCGCCTTCTCAATAGTATGAATTTCTTCGGCACCAGCACTTTCCATCCCTCTATTGGTATTCTCCTGTGCGATCGCCTGGAACTTCTGCCATCACTAAGAATTCACCAGCTTGTAAGCGGGTTTGGTAGATAGCTGCTTTATCTTCTGGCATTCCTAACGTGGTGAGAACGGATACCAGACCTGCACCTGCACTACCTGCGATCGCGCCACTTGCAGCTCCCAGCAACACTGCACCGATAGGACCTGCTGCTACAATGGAACCTAAAAAGGGGATGAAGAGTACGCCTACACCTGTAAGTAAGCTCAGGAAGGAACCAAACAACGAACCAAAAACTGCTCCGGTTCTTAAACCTCCGAGAATCACATCCTTTTTAGAAATGAAGCCAGCAATTCGAGTTTCTGACTGGAAATTTCTACCCATCACAGAGATATGGTCTCTCGACACACCCCGGTCTAGTAAACGCCGAATCACATCATCTACTTGTTTCTGTTCTTTAAACACAGCAGAAATTGTCCGCTCTGCTTTATATCCTTCCACCACTTTAACCCTCCTTTTGCCTTGCTTTTAATTAGAAGAGGGGAGTGGGGAAGAGACGTTCTGGCGGAACGTCTGTACGAGAGTAGGGGGGTAGGTGAAGAAATTACTCCCTCATCTTCCTCATCTCCCC
>CAZZYE010000073.1:0-15258 GCA_964658145.1 uncultured Stigonema sp. | reverse complement strand
TGGTAATAGTCCTCGGAATACTTGTCTATGCTGCTCAGACACTTTACTCCGTCATCTACGCTCAGGAGAAATCTACTGGCGTTGTAGCTACTGTCGCCAAGAAATGCCTGCTGACAGTTCAGAAATCATTACAGTCACTGAGATTTACCCAAGTTCGCTTACTGTCCTTACCTAGATGAAGCATCGGAAAAAGCTGAAAACAATTGTAGAGAAACTTTCTGATGTTGGATCTAATGATTATTGAGCCATTGTTGGAATTGGCTTGGTGGGGACAAATTGCAACTATTCAGCCTTACTGTAGCTATTACTTTGGTCCGTTTGCAAGTGACTTGGAAGCTGAATTCGACCCTCGCTGGATCGAGGATTTAGCACACTTAGGAGACCAAGGAATCACTAAGCAGATTAAGTGGTGTCAGCCAAGTAACCAACCTAACTGTTTGTCAGGATGAATTGGCAGAGATTTTTAAGTAAGAAAAGGAATAAATATGAACTTAAGCGTACTAACTGCAACCACTGCCCCGATATTCTCGGCTTAAAAACCTAGACCATGAAAGAAAATCCAGAGAGTTATGTACATTCTCTGCACTCACCATTAAAAGGATAAAAGGATAAGTTGTATGGATTTAACTCTAGGCTCTACTACAAACTCGCTCGTTACTACATCCCTAACACCTATATTTGGGGATAATGTGCAAGACTTGCTTGGTACTGGTGCATTACATGTAAATCCCAGTGCCATCATTACAGTGAACAGTATTGCTGATGCGGTGGATAACTTTAACTCAGGTGTAACCACCTTGAGGGATGCTATCAATCAAGCAAACGCTGACACGGGTTCCGACTTGATTGTGTTTGACCGCTCACTGTTTACGACTGCCCAGACCATTGGCTTGAACCTAGGAGAACTAGATATCACTCACAACTTAGACATTATTGCCCCAAGGGATTCGTTGACGGGTGGGGACTTAGTGACGGTAAGTGGGAACAATGCAACGCGTGTGTTTGAGATTGGGACGGATGCAAGGGTAAATCTCTCTGGATTGATTGTAGCCGATGGCAAGGTAACAAATGACAACGGTGGTGGAATTAAAAACAGCGGTACTCTCACTCTAGATAGCAGCATTGTTCGCGGCGACTCTGCAACCCAGCTTAGCAACTTCGCCATCGGTACGGGCAATGGCGGCGGCATTTATAACATTGGCACCCTTGAGGTGAGTAACAGCACCATCAGTCACAACTCGGCTCCCGTGGGCGACTCGGCTGAATTGGGTGGCAGCGGCGGTGGCATCTATAATTTGGGCGCTTCTTTGACAGTGAGCAACAGCACCATCAGCGACAACTCGTCATATAGCGGCGGCGGCATCTTTAACGCTGGCAGCGGCGTAAAACTAACGGTAAACAACAGCACCATCAGCGACAACTCCTCTCTTTTTACTGGCGGCGGCATCTTTAACAACAGTAGCATCGGCATCAGTACTACGGTAAGCAACAGTACAATTAACGGTAACTCGACAATCCAAGGCGGCGGCGGCATCAGTAATTCTGGGGGCACCTTTAATATGAGCAACAGTACAATTAACGGTAACTCGGCAACCCTAAGTGGCGGCGGCATCAGTAATGATTTTGGCATCTTTAACCTCAGCAACAGCACCGTCAGCAACAATTCGGTAAATCAGGTCGGCAGCGACATCGATAGTCATTACGGTGGCGGCGGCATCTATAATAACTATGCCACTATGAATGTGAGCAACAGCACCATCAGCAGTAACGTAGCAGCCAATGCAAACTTAAACAGTAGTACTCATGGCGGCGGCATCTATAACGGTGGCAAATTGACTCTGGTGTTTAGTACCCTCACTCTCAACCAAGCCGATACTGGCTCAGGTGTGTACATTGATCCTGGAGCTTTTTCGTTGCCTCCAGGCTCTGTCAGTGCGCGGAACACGATTATCGCTGGCAATGTCAATAGTACGGGCGGTGTCAACCCCGACGTGGCAGGCAATTTCAGCAGCAATGGCTACAACCTGATTGGAGATAGCACGGGCAGCACCGGATTTGATGCCACAGGAGACATAGTAGGCACTCTTCGTAACCCAATTGACCCAAGACTTGCTCCCTTGAACTTTTATGGTGGTTCCACACAGACAATGGCCCTCCTCCCAGCTAGTCCAGCAATTGGTGCTGCTGACCTCACAGTGCTAAATACTGACCCCACAACCGACCAGCGCGGTTTATCTCGTCGTGCAAGCGATGGTAGAGCGGATATTGGGGCGAAAGAATTCTCTTAAAGTTGGCAGCATAGCAGAATTGACTTTGCCAAGAGCGCATTAACAACTAGGGGCTAAAGTTGTTGGAGGCGATCGCCTTAAATCCACAGCCCTTGGTGAAGGAATTGCAGTCGTTGAAAGTAATTCCCAGGTCAGCAGTCTGATAGCAGTTTTGGAGCAATTGAAACACTGCACTTTAATTTCCCGTACAGATGGTTTTCCCTTGAACTCTTCAATTATTAGCTTGCCAGCCAGTTCTGGGGTCACCGTGCCAATCAGGGTTTTTTGTACGAAGACGGAATTTTCAAGTGTCTGGAACGATGATTTTTCGTTCAAAATAGATCGTAACTAGCAGCATAATCATAGTTCTCTCATCAAATTTTTGGGAGAAAGCACTTTCTGAAAAACTTACCCCATCTTAGTTTCAGCCAAGCGCGTACAATTTTTCCGGTTTGGCACGGTGACGCCCAGTAGAGAAAACGGGCGTTTCAAGGGGACAGAACTCAGATGTTTATTGTTCGAGGAAATCTCTTATGAAACCGGATTACCTGATTGTTGGTAGTGGTTTGTCAGCATTAGTCTTTGGCGCTTTGATGGCCAACTCTGGCAAGACTGTGCAAATTCTCGAAGCCCATGAGCATCCCGGAGGCTTTGGGCATACGTTTACAATGGCTAAAAAGTATACGTTTAACGCTCAATTTCACTATGTTTGGGACTGCGGGGAAGGGCAAACCGTCAATCGGGTACTCAAAAAACTAGGGTTAGATCGGGAAGTAACTTTTGAACGTTATGACTCGGACGGCTTTGATCACATGCGAATGCCAGAGCATAGGTTGGATATTCCCTCGGAACCAGAGGAACTAATCCAGCGATTGTCTAATTTGTTTCCTGCTCATGGCGATCTGATTCGCCAATTCGTCAACGAAGTGGAAAAGACTGGTGCAGGCTTGAAAAGACTCTCTCCACCGATCAAGCCAATTGAACTGCTAAAACATCCGAATGAGGTATTTTGTGCTGTCCAGTATCTCAACAGCACACTTCAGGATGTATTTGACAAGTTTCAGCTACCCCAAGCCGCTCAAACCCTATTAGCCCTGCAATGGCCTGATTTTTTGCTGCCTCCAAATCAACTCTCTTTCTATGCCTGGGTTATATTGTTCCGAGGCTATCAAGCAGGCGCATTTTACCCAACCCAGCATTTTGAGCATGTGATTAATTCGTTGGTCAATGTCATCGAATCACATGGGGGACAGGTGCTTCTCAACCATGAGGTTACGAATTTTAGAGTCATAGACAGAACGGTTACGGGAGTTCAGGCGATGGATCTCGCTACCCATCAAACCCATGAACTTACAGGTGACACCGTAATTTGCAATATTGACCCCAAAAAAGCCGCCAAGATGATCGGGGAATCGCAGTTTTCCAAAACTGTGCGTCGAAAACTCAACTATGAATATTCGGCATCTAACTACATGGCTTATTGTGTCATCAAAGATATCGACCTCCGAGAATATGGATTTGGCAAGTGGAATCTCTTTCATACAGGGCATCACGATCTAAATGAAGCCTTCGCGCAGATGTACGATCGCAATGACTTTTCTAATCCTAGTTTTGCCATCACAACACCCACTTTATTGACTAAAGCCAGTGGGGACTGCCCAGAAGACTGCCAGATTGTGGAATTCCTCACCGTTGCCAATTACAACTACTTCCAGGAATTACGGGAGGGCGACCGCAAAGCTTACAACCAGAAAAAGCAAGAAATCTTAGACTCCATTCTTGATGTTGTGGAAAAACATTATGTACCGAACTTTAGAAAACATATAGTCTTCCATATCACAGGTAGCCCTACTACCAATGAGCGTTTTTGCTGGTGTCCTAATGGGAATTCCTACGGCTCCAGCCTGACACCACGCAATATGGGTATGGGGCGACTGAATCACGAAACCTCACTCAACCATTTCTATTTCTGCAATGCCTCATCTGGCTATCCGGGCTTTGCTCCCACATTTTGGACAGGCGCACTGCTGTATCAACGTTTATCAGGTGACATGATTTTAGGCGACAGCTAAACAGGCGATGTCTACGACGGGCGTAGCTGCAGCACATTATCTATTAATTGAGAGGTTAATCATGAGAATCGCTATCGTTGGGGGGGGAGCCAGTGGCATGGTGACAGCTTACCTACTCGATAAACAGGGGCATAATGTCACTGTGTTTGAACGGCAACCTACTTTAGGTGGACATATTCGGACACTGAACAAGAATGTTCAGCCGAACCAATCCGATTGTCAGGAAATTTTGGAAAATGGAGTCCTGGAATTTCCGACTGTGTTTCACAACTTCATCGCGCTCATGGAAGAGCTAGGGGTAGAACTAGAACCCGTTAATATGGGTTCAGCGATGTTTTTCAGAAATGGCAGCCACTTTCTATCGGGAGTCACGATCCAGAAGAACTTCACAGGTATTCACCGCCTGCTCGAATATTTACGCCTCGATACCCTCTATGCCAGTTCTGCTGGATTATGGCTAAGAATACGATTTGCTCACCTGCAAGATTTCTACAATCAGCCTTTGTCGCAATATTTGAAACGCGCCTGTATTCGCAATACTTGGCTAAAATTGCTAGTTATGTATAGCTATTCGATGCCGTTGGAACTGATTGATGATTTTCCGGCAGAATTGGCAATGCCTGTCTTACGCAACGATGTCGCAGTCCACTGGGTCCGTATTAAAGGCGGCGTGTATTCTTACATTGAAAAAATAAGAGCGCGATTCAAGGGTAAGGTTTTGCTGAATGCAGATATTGACCGGATTTCCAGAAGTTCGGATGCTGTGAAAATTGTGCGAAGGACGGGTGAAATTCAGGAGTTTGATAAAGTCGTGTTTGCTACGCCACCCGACCAAGTGATGGCGCTGTTAGCAGATCCAACCGATGCCGAAATCAAACGGTTTTCTGCCTGGAAAGCCAATTATGCGACTACCTTACTTCATACAGATAGTTCCATATACAACCGCTATGGCATTAAACAACCCTCAGAATTTGATTTTTTTCAGACAGAAAGCCGATGGGGTTATAACAGTTGCCTGAATCAGATTTGTGACATCTCATCGCCACCAAATTATTTTCTATCGTTCCAACTAGAGGAGTTAATTGCTAGCGATAGCATTATTCACATTCAAAAACATCACACTCCGTTGTATACCACTGAATCTTTTCAATATCGAGATGAAGTAGTTGCCACTAATGGCGAGAACAACACTTACCATGCGGGAGCCTACCTTGGTGATGGGTTGCATGAAGGAGCGATCGCTTCTGCCTTTCGAGTCGCTCAACTGGTTGGGTTAAGCCAAGGCTCGATTTCTATCACAAATCGCAAATTGATACCACAATTTGTACAACATTGTGTGACTTAAAAGATAAGATGGCAGAAATTAAAGAATAAAATGGCAGAGCCTGGAGAGCTAGAACACTTATTGTCCCGTTTTACTTGATTTGCAAGTGATGTCTTCGACAACCCCTTCGGGGAACGCATTAAAATCTCTCAAATACACGAACACCTTAGGTTTTTGACTGCTGCCACTTTATGGTTTTAAAACTGCCACTTTTTACTTTAAGTAACACAGAATCAAACTATATCGTGACCTTTTTGTCCAAATTATGGTTCAAAGCACAGTTACAAACTCCAGCCCAAGGCTTCTGCTACTTGAGTTGCTAGTTGTAGCGGATTAAAAGGTTTAGCGATCGCTGCTTTCATCCCCATAGACGCATATCGGCGTCGATCAGAAGCCTGAACTTTAGCTGTCAACAAAATCACGGGAATGTGTACAGTTGCAGCATTAGCCTGTAAATGTTGAAAGGTCGTAGGACCATCCATGTCAGGCATCATCACGTCTAGCAGGATAGCGTCGGGCTGTTCCTTTTGGGCTAACATTAGCCCAGAATGCCCGGATTCAGCAGTCAAAACTTTCCAGCCTGCCACAGTTTCCAGGCAAATCTGGGCAAGTTCCCGAATGTATTCCTCGTTATCAATCACCAAAATGTGTTTAGCTGTCATGACTCGCTGTCCTCTTTTTCTCGGTTGTGGGTAATTATGGAGAGGAGTTCCATCACCGTTGCTCAAATTCTTGCAGTTCCTTGCCCTAGCTGGACAATTTCCGGGGTAGTTTGCTTTGAATCTTTAAAGATTGGTAAGGTGAAGTAGAAAGTACTACCAAGACCCAACTGACTCTCAACCCAGATGCGCCCAGAGTGCTGTTGCACGATACTGCGGCAAATAGCCAAGCCCAAGCCAGTACCCTCATGGTTACGCGAGTCGGAAGCATCAACTTGTTGAAAACGTTCAAAAATAGTTTCCAGTTGATCGCTGGGAATGCCTCGACCCCGATCCTTAACTTGAAATATTATCCGATCTCCTTGACGCTGGGCAGTTAACCAAACTGTACTGCCTTGGGGTGAGAATTTGATGGCGTTACTCAGCAGGTTGGTCAAAGTTTGGATGATGCGATCTAAGTCAGCCCATAGCTGAACTGATATGCGTGAAACTGATAAATTCACTCCATACCGTTGTGCCATAGCTTGCATCACATCTACTGCTTCAGTTATCAACTCAGCCGCATCACAAACCTGTTTCGCCATCGTCACCTTACCCGACTTGATGCGCTCGATATCAAGGATGTCATTAATTAATCGTACCAAGCGCTCCGTGCTATCTACGGCAATTTCTAGCAGGCGCTTACCCCTTTGGGAACTGGGATCAAGCAAACCACTAGCGAGCATCCCTAAAGAACCATGAATTGAAGTTAAGGGTGTACGGAGTTCGTGACTGACAACGGAAATAAACTCATCCTTCATCCGCTCCATGATTTGGCGATCGGTAATGTCCTTAAAAGTGACAACGGCTCCGATAACTGTACCTTGTTCTTGAATCGGAGTTGACACATATTCGACTGGGAAACTCGAATTATTTTTGCGCCGAAAGACTTCGTTGGTGACTTGATGCACTGATGCATCCCAGAGTGAATCATAAATAGGAGAATCTGTCAATGAGTAGTGTGTTCCATCTGATTTCGAGTGGGGCAAGATCATATCTATGGACTGACCGATTAATTCTGCTACCTGGTATTCCAGTAATTTAGCACCGGCTGGATTGACAAACATGATTTTGCCCGACTTGTCCAATCCGCACAAGCCTTCTCCCATTGAATTTAAAATTAGCTCATTTTGACGGCTAAGCCGTTTAAGCGCCGACTGCGTCCGCTGACGTTCCTCGAGTTCTGACTGCAACTGCGCGTTGACGCCGATCAATTCGCCTGTACGCTCTACAACTCTCATTTCTAGCTCATCCTTAGTTTTTTGTAGCGCTGACTCAATCCGCTTACGCGGATCAATTTCAGCTAGCATCCGTTGCAGTTTGAGTCGCTCTAGGCGATTGATAATGCGAGTCACCAGTTCTGGTCCGATGATGGGTTTCCTGACAAAGTCATCTGCACCAATAGCGAACACCTGATTCACAGTGGCAGCATCTGTGTGAGCGGTCAAAAAAAGTATTGGTAGTCCGCTCCAACGCGGATCGTTGCGTACCACCTGACACAGTTCAACTCCACTTAAATGCGGCATTTTAATGTCCAAAATCAGCAGATCCGGTGAAGATGCTTCTAGCGTTTCCCAAAACCGTCGTGGATCATCGAGGGAGATGACTTTAAGTCCCCAAGGCTCCAGTAAGGTTCGCAGAGTCGCTAAAATCTGGGGGTCGTCGTCCACGACCATTACCACCGCTTCTGCACGCGTGTCAGCTTGTTGCAGTACAGAGGTAACTGCCGCTAGCACTTGAAAAGCAGATACTGGTTTTTGTAAAAAGGCACGTCCGCCCAACCTGGCTACTTCAACGCGATCGCCTAAACTGTCAAGGTAGGTCAAGACCAAAACAGACACTGATGGCATCTGCTGACTAAGTTGTGCCAACAACTTCAAACCCTCCTCAATTGTGTTGGCAACAGAGGGGTCAAGTAGCACGACATTGGGATGGTCACGATCGATCATATCCCTAGCGACCGAGAGGTTCGTCGCTACTTCTGCTCGTATTCCCTGAAGTGAAGCCTTGATGATTAATTCTTGTGCTAGTTGGCGATCGCTGTCAACGATCAATAACTTGGGGCGTTCATCCTTATTTGTTTGGGCGGCTGTTACTAAACCTGACGGTGAGTGTTCGATTTCTTTGCGTAGGGCTACCACCAATTTATGCAGTTGCTTAGCCTCTTTCGTTCCTAAAGACTTACCATTTTGCAACAAATGCTCAATTTTCCGAGCCAGCTGGGAGCCGTTGCTAAATCCAAAAGTACCTAATGAACCTGCTAGTGTATGAGCAAGCTGTTCAGATTGAGTGCGTAGTTCTTGAAAGAGTGCATCTTGCAACGCATCTGTGGCAGCTTGTTCCAAAACTGACACCTGCTGACTAATTTTTTCTTGAAATCGCTTCCAAACCCCGGCTAATGCTGTCAAAGTCTGCTGCTGAGTTTGTTCCCCAGTTTCACTCTTAGTTTTTGCTTGTAGTTGTTTGAGGCGATACCCAATGCCATAAACAGTCTCAACTAAATTAGGAGATGCTCCTGCTGCTTTCAACTTCTGTCGCAAACCTTTGATCTGAGTTCTGACTGCTTCCTCTCCTGGTGTATGGTCAAAAGACCAAACGCGATCAATAATTGCACTACAGCTAAATACTTGGCGAGGATTCCGCACAAACAGCTCGAGTAGAGCATACTCCTTGGGAGTTAACTGTACAAGACGCGTTTCATAATGTACCTCGACGCTACTAGGGTCAAGACGTAAGTTTCCCCACTCTAGCACAGGTTGTGAGGTCGAATTGCCTCGACGCAGTAAAGCACGCACACGCGCGACTAATTCCTCAGAGTCGAAAGGTTTGACGACATAATCATCTGCACCTGCGTCTAGCCCGATTGCTTTATCATGGCTACTGTCTCGACCTGTAAGCAAAAGGATGGGCATTTTAAAGTCATGCGAACGTAGCTGTCGGCAAAGGCTAATGCCATCCACCTTAGGTAACATGACATCAAGCATAATTAAGTCATAGTCAAAGGCTTCTACCAAATCCCAAGCCGCTTGACCATCTGTGGCAACTTCAACTGCATAATGTTGGTGGCAGAGGACTGTTGTGAGCGCTTTGGCAGTCAACTCGTCATCCTCTACGATGAGAATCCTCATTGTCGCTAATCTCCTTAGTTCGTGTTTTTGACCACGTTGTGTTGCTTCATCAACTGCACCAGCCCATCTGCCATGCTGTAGAAGTACAGATGAAAAACTTAAGCGAAGATTTTTTTATAGTCATTTTTACTATTTTCAAGCCTAACTAAAGAGATGACATAAGTAAGTCGGCGTTTAAAAATCAATTATCTATTTATCCTCAGAAATTTGTCTCTATCTTTGAACATAAATATTGTTAATTTCAGCGTTCAAACCATAAGTCCTATCTAAAGCTTAATTTTTGTTAATCGAATAGCATATTATTATCATATTTTGATTTTTTCTAGTACAAACTATACAACTTATACACTACTGAAACATCTGCTAAAACACGATTTGTAACAGAATGATGGCGATCGCCTTATTAGAAAAAGTTTAGGCTCTACTAATTTGAGCGCTGTGCGTCGCGAAAAAAATCCTTTTGATTTTTTCATAAATAAACGACGGGGCTTTAGACCCAATATTCGGGGCTAATTCTTTTTCTGTTAAGAGTTAAGAGTTCCCGCCCCGAAGGGGCTTGGTAATGGAAAACCAAACTGTCACTTTCAACGATGCTAAACTCAAAGCGGCACTCCTCCAGCGTCGGGACAGTGCAAGCGCAATTGCCAGCCGAGATTTGAAGCGCTACTATTTTCTGCTGAAGCTCTGTCTGGAGACACATAGTTTTTCTGAAGGCGAGGAAATTGAACCTGAATTTCATATTAAAGCTCAAGGCGGAGGGACTTATTTTCAGCACTAAGGAAATAAATTAATGAATGAGCTAGACGTTCAAAAAGAATCAGAGAAACGTTTTTCTAATTCTGGTCTATTTGCGAATGTGATTGTATGTTTCAGAGCAACATATGTACCTTAAGATATAGATGTGAGCATTATAGTTTTTGGTACTATTGTGTACAGAGAAAATTGAAATTGCTATAGCACCGGAGGCGCTCGGCAGTTAATGGGTTTTGTCGCAAACATGATCGTGTGAGAGAGTTTAATTTCCTCTGACATCGAACTAAATGACGACATTTTTTGCCAGACATCATCTTACTGAATGTGCGATGGTATTGTCGTTATTGGTTGCGCTATCGGGACTTAGAGGAGATAATGCGAGAGCGTGGTGTGTTTGTGGAGCATTCGACGATTCACAGCCTTTTGTTGAGCTACGTGCCGGATCTGAACAAGCGGATTCGACCGCATTTGAATCCGACCAACGTTTCGTGGCGGGTAGACGAAACCTATGTCCAGGTCAAAGGGGAATGGAAGTATCTGTATCGAGCGGTGGATTCAGCAGGCAACACGCTAGATTTTCTGCTGAGTGGGAAGCGGGATGGCAAGATTGGGTAAACCGTACACAAGAATGGACTATCAATACCTGCGCCCTCGGGTGTAGCGGTTGGCATTTATCGGTTTTGTCGTCTAAAAAGGCAGGCTTATTTCAACTAGAAAATATAGAAGGAAAACACCATGAGAGTGACTGACACTGAAATTAGCGAGCAAGTGCAGGTTAATCCTGCTTGGGGAATCGGCATTGGGATTTTGATGATTGTTTTGGGTGTGATTGCAATTGCGAGACCGTTCTTTGCTTCGATCGCATCCGCTTTAGTGTTTGGTTGGATATTTATCATTGCTGGCATTTTTCAGAGCGCCTATGCGTTTCAGTCGCGCTCTTACGGTCACATCGCCTGGAAACTCATCATCGGTGTCCTCTATGTGTTGGCAGGCATTCTGATTGTTGCCAATCCGCTCCAAGGCGTTCTCACATTGACGCTGGTGCTTGGCATTACGATCTTTATGCAAAGTGCGATTCAGGTGGTCATGGCATTTCGGATGCGCCCTTCACGAAACTGGGGTTTGGTTTTGTTGAGTGGAATTATAGGCATTATTTTAGGAATTTTTATTTGGTCTGCATGGCCCTTTAACGCAGATTGGATTATTGGAACTTGGGTCGGCGTTAATCTTTTCTTTGATGGAATTTGGATATTAGCGTTATCTGCTGAAGCTAGACCTGCGGTACGATGACAGGCGCTCACGACGGCCGATGCCGAGTTTACGCGCTGGCGCCACACGAGCTACTTTGAACGTGCCTTACTGCTGCACAAAGTAGCAGCGATCATGCGTGAGAGGAAGGACGAACTCGCTCAGCTCATTACCACCGAGATGGGCAAGCTCATCGCCGAGAGCGTCGTTTGCTACTCACTCCCCGTATCCATATTTTGTCATGTCCCTAAGACGAGTCTTCAGGCAAATTGTTAAAATTCGTAAATTTCATCCGGGTCTTAAATCGTTAGATATTTCCACAATACCCTTATACCCATCAATCCGTACCCTCTGACCATCTTGCAGCAGCCAAGTAGCACTTCGGACATCCATTACCGCAGGAATACCATACTCGCGAGCCAGAATCGCCCCGTGAGAAAGCCGTCCACCCGCCTCAGCAATCAATCCTCCTGCCCTCACCAGCATTGGTGCCCAACCAGAATCTGTATAAGGCACTACCAGAATCGTATCTCGGTCAATCTCTGGCAAAGCTTGAAAATTCCGCAACACCTTTACCCTTCCTTCCGCTTGTCCTGGACTAGCGGCAATACCTTGTAGGACGTGGTCAGGGGAGAGGGAAACAGTTTGGATAAAAGCAGGGGGATTATTACCATAAATTAAAAGTGGTACTGGATTTAGCTGACTATGTTCTGCAAACTGAGATTGCCTAAATAGCACTAAATCCTGCAAATGTTCCACAAATTCCGGCTCAAAATTCTCAACCAGACGCCGCACCTCCTCAAACTCCAGAAAAAATATATCCCCAGCCTTTTCAAATAAACCCGACTTCAACCAAAACGAATCCAACGCCACAAAACACCAACGCAACTCAGCCAATAACTGAGAATAAACCTCCGTAACTCGCCCCTTCAAATCCACACGCCTCTGCACAGACCCTCCGTTCCTCCTACCTTGGCGTCCTTGGCGACTTAGCGGTTCATTTCCTTGCATAAACTGCACAAACAAATCCCTTAAAGCCTGAGGTTCCTCCTTCCAAGTAGGAACCGCAACATCAGTTCCCACCTCACTCAAATAACCATAACGCTCAAGTAACTTATCAAACCTTGCCAGAATTTCTTGCCCTTGTGGCGTTTGCGCCAACTGCTCAAAAACCATTACAGGCTCAAACTCCAGTAATACCTGCTTAGCATCTGCTGCTAAATCATGAAGAACACCCAACACCGCCACCTCTGGCGTCAGACTGTGATCGATATCCTCATCCTTCACCCGAAAAATTGACGAACGCAACGCCACACTCAACGGAGCCAAAATACTGTAGTAAGTCGCACGACGTAGCAACTCTAAGATCAACTCAATTCTTGCCAACAGATCCGCCGGAGCAAGCGAATCCACTAATTCCTGACTTAACTCAGACAAAGCCGGAATAAACCGCCTGCGATCGTCCCTGTTAAAGTCCCTGACTAAACACCACTCCCGCAAAAGCAACCGCATAAGTCCAGGCACATTCCGCAATGTCGTCTTCAAAGGTGGCTTGCTTAATTTGGCTCCTCTAGTTAAAAACTCCAAACTCTCAGGAGGCAAACCCATGCGGCGAAAAATATCCCCTAAGAGAGATGCATTAAAGTAGGCTCTCGAATAGTGTAGCGTTGCCGTTTGGTTGAAATCCAATCCGACAGCGCGTTCACCTAGCACCAAGGCAAAAATTCCTCCCCAGACGCTGCAAGTCAAGGGACGATTAATCGACCAAGTTAACGGGCGAATCAGTCCGGGAATGACTTCGGCGGCAATTTTGCGCGTCCAAATCGGTAGCAGGGTGCTGATAGGTCTGGCTTGCAACACCCAAAGCGTTTGACCGTCGTAACTCCACTCGATATCTTGGGGAATGCCGTGGTAACGTTCTTCTAGATGTCGGGATAAGTATGCCACTTGCTTGATTAATGCTGGTGGTACTTGCCCTTCGCCCTCTAATTTTACAGACGAGAAGTTTTCGGTTTCGACAACAAAGGCACGATATTGCTCTGGTGTGATTCGTCCAGAAACAACTTGAGCCGCGTTTCCTGGCAACGCTTCAATGACTACCGCATCGCCTTGCTTGGTCATCGGGTCGCGGGTAAAGGCAACACCTGAAAAGACTCCTTGGACTTGCTGTTGAATCAGCACCGCCATTCCTGCTTCGTGTAGGGAGCGATCGCGTCGATACTGCATTGCAACTGAATTATTGTAAGAAGCCTGAACTCTGGTGATCGCTTGTTGTAACCCCTCTTTGGTGGTGACGTTCAAAATAGTTTCATACTGCCCTGCAGCAGAAGCATGTTCCAAATCTTCTCCAATTGCGGAAGAACGTACAACCATTGGGGATAACTCCGACGGCTGAAGAAATTCTATCAACGCTTTGGGGTCATCTAACGGTGCAAGTACCCACCCCTTCGGCACTGGATAACCCCATTGCTTAATTTCAGATAATCTAGCTGCCTTGTGTCCAAATAGCGCCGCATCCAAATCGTCATTAAGAGATAGAATACTTTGCTCCCCGCGCAAAAATTGAAACGCTGCTTGCGATTCTGGTTTTGCTTCTTCGGCAATGAGTGCCAAATCATCGGGCATTTGTTTGTAAATCAAGCCAAGCAACCCAGCTAGGGCAATAGCAGCAACGATTCTGGGTGAATCTTCCGGGTGCAGGATCGCTACGATTAGGGGAAATAGAACTAAAACTCCAAATTTTGCTAGCAGTCGGTTGCCCAGAATGGTAAAGCTGGTACTTGCAACTAAAAATACAAATACTGCGGAGAGTGGATCGTGGACTGCAAATCCCCAGACAACGTTTGTCGTCCCAGCGCCTTTGCCGACCCAGTATCGACCTAGTACTAGGGTAATTAGTGCCACCAATTCCCAAGCTGAACCATGAACGAAGAAAGCACGGGTCAGCAGGACTGCGGCAATGCCTTTGAAAGCTTCGGAAAAAACTGCCAGAATCCCTACCAATTTACCACCGTGGTAGAAAGCAGATGATACACCGACATTGCCCGTACCAATGTGTGCTAACTTCCGATCGCTCAAAGCTTCCGTCACCCAGGCAATCAACGGTAGCGCACCCAACATAGGGCAGACGATGAAAATAACTAAGATTCCCCAGATTTCAGACATATTCGATATAGATTTTAGCAATTTTCCTCGTGTACTTATCAGTACAGAAGGGTATGAAAGCGGTTCGATTCAGGTGAGAGGAGATGTAGCTAGATTGACAAATTTTGGTTAGTGCGCCTTGAACGAAAAAGGATGATAAATAGAGCTACTGCTAGTTCGACTGTGAGCTAGAATCTTAAATATAAAATTTTTCTGATAATAATGAAGGCTGGTTCAATAAAGGACACTTTTATACTCAGTGTCCTTTGTTACTAACTTTTTTTGGTTCTTTTTAATTTACTGCATAGGCTACTTGCAGCGCCCAAATAATCAGTGCCACAATTGATCCTAAAAGCAGCACGGTAGAGATGGTGACTACTTTTGGAGAATCCGCACCCTCAAATTTCATGATTCCTCGGTTCAAGTCGGACATAGCTTTGTCAGCCTCCTTTGTCTGCTTTGCGAATTTACCCGTTTCGATTGTAGTCCTTTCCTTAGCATACAATCCGAAATTTTTAACAAGAAGGGAACTCTTAACAGTGAGGAACGAACTGTTCCCCGTTTCTTCTAGGTAAAATCAGAGGGTTTAAGTCTGGAGCTATATTGAAAATTAGTGGAACGCGC
>CAZZYE010000072.1:0-15325 GCA_964658145.1 uncultured Stigonema sp. | reverse complement strand
TTCAGTTGCATTTAATCCTGGTTAAACTGAAATTATAGTTGCAAATAATCCTGGTTTAAAAATACCTTGATTGCAGGTTTGAGCGATTAGTATTGCAGGTTGTTACAGCTATATTGCCTCTTCATATTGCCGTGACTTCATTGGGGATTCAGCGAAGGGTAGTTCTGTCCCGATCACCCTCTAAGCGCATACCCAAAAATTCAGTTAAGGGTTTTTCGCTCCGATCACCCCCCCTGAACGGATACGCCGGAGTTAATAACCTGTTTGTTCGGCTCTGGCTACTACACAAGCCGCTCTTTGTAACGCCATTTCTCCCAACTCGGGACGAGATAGTTTTTGGGCAGCAACGAGCAGTAACTCAGTGCGACCAAAATTGCCGCAGCAGAGAAGGTTTAAACCTTGTAACCCATACTTCTGAGTTGTTTGCAATGCCACTTCCACATCTTTCGCTTGCGTATCGAGTTTTTTTTCCGGCGTAAATTTAATTTTTTTACCGCACTTCGGCATTGTAGTAATGCTTACCTTTATACCTGTACGTTCTAGGAAGCGAGTGCGCGAAGGCGCACGCTGCGCGAACGCATAATTCCGAAAGCAATAAATCATTTTTCGCCTCAACAAAGGACTTAATAATTGTGAGATGCTCGCCGCTGAGCGTTGGTTTGAGGTATCCACCACGAGGTTTTGCTTCGACTTGTCTATTTGTCCGATAATGGCGTAACAAATTCCGCACAAATGATAAGCTGACTTTGAATCTTTGAGCTAACTGACGCATTGAGCCTTCGTTTGCTTCATAAGCCTCAATTACACGACGACGTAAATCTCATGAGTACGCTACTGGCATTAAATTAAACAATCACTTCATTTCTATCTTACTGGAAATTGTGGTTCAATTACCTGAAAATTGCTGTAATCTTGGGGCTTTTTAAAATCGACTAGCAACACGACACGAGTTTCACAACTACGATTCCACGCTTCATGAACTACGGTGTCATCAAAGATCAAACACTTACCCTCCTGCCAATTTTTAATTTCGTTAGCCACCCGAATCGCGCAGTCAAATTGTGTATCAGTCTTAGGAATAAATAAACCCAAATGCAAACGCAGTACAGTGTTGTTTAAAATCTCACGTGTTGTCAGATCCCCCGACTCGGAGTATTCATAGTGATATCCAATGTGAGGTTTGATATGAGTTTTTGGTTTCAGGGAAGAAAAACCAGCTGTGACTAAGCCTGGAATAGACTCTACAAGACTGGTTGTTTGGGGACATAAACGGCAGTTTTCATCGAGCTTATTGCCAAAAGCATGCAGTCCAAAAACATCCCAACCTGTATCATAGAGAAACTTTTCTTTCCAGGGGATAAAGTGGCTATGGGGGAGTTCGAGCAGCTCTTGTTTAATTGCTTGCCAGTTCGCCTCCAAGCAGGATGTAAATTCAAAATTGCTAGGAGCATAAAAAACCATTGATTCCTCCTTCAAATCATCTCTCCTACCATTTGGGTGAACAAGGTTCGCCCAAATGGGCGAAAAAGGGAAAATTCAAATCTCATTTGTCCAAAGTCCAATCACTTCTCTAGTCCAGTAAAACGACAGCAGACCAAGTGGGTCGTTTTTGGCTAATAGCATCAGTTTTGGGAGACTCTTTGTGACCGGGTTGGTGCAAGATCCGAGTAAACCGAAGTTCCCCTTATTCTAAAAGCAGCACCGAGGGCAGTACTTCTGGGTACGCCAACCGCAGTAATTCATAGCCAATCCCAGCCGTTCCTTTGAAGAAACTTGGGATAAACACATAATTAGGCAAGTTAGGAAACAGTTGATACGCACCTGTTTGTTCGGCTCTGGCTACTACACAAGCCGCTCTTTGTAACGCCATTTCTCGCAACTCAGGACGGGATAGTTTTTGGGCAGCAACGAGCAGCAACTCAATGCGACCAAAGTTGCCGCAGCAGAGATGGTCTAAACCTTGTAACCTATACTTCTGAGTTGTTTGCAATGCCACTTCCACATCTTGATGGATTTCTTCTGTCTCTAAAATCGACAAACCGCCCAACCGCGCTAAACCAATTCCAGGAGCGCCATGACACCAACTTACCATAAACCCAGGTTGGCCATTTTGTTGATCGGAGGAACGGAAGTCAGGCCAGTTGGCGGCAGAGGACGAGAAAACACTGCGTTCGTATGCAATTCCCTCAAGGGCTGCTTCTAGGTAGGCGCTGTTCTGTGTTACCGCATAGAGCCGCAGCAGAGCATAGGCAATGCCAGCAGATCCGTGAGAGAAACCTGTTAATGGCTTCTTTGCGAAAGTTTTCCAGGCTTTGGGAGAACCCTCAAAACTCGTACAATACTTTAGCAGGTGCTGACCGCAGGCGATCGCTTTATCTAAGATAGCCGGATCAATCGTCTCATTATAAAGTGCCAACAACGCCAAAATAATTCCTGCAGATCCATCCATCACGTCCAACTTTTGGTCAGTGATAATGAGTTCAGGTGCGATCGCGTCAGCCACTCGCAGCGCCTCTTCTAGTAGCGCGTCTTCCTTGAGAAAGTGGCTGATTCTCACCAGAGAATAGATCATTGAACTAAACCCTGTAGCGCCACCAATACCAATTATCTTAGCCAATCTTTGAGCTGCCCGAGCATCGATTGTCTGTAAAATTTTCTGTAAGGGCTGTAAAGCACCCAAAGCTAGGTCGTGAAACTGGCTGCTGCCGCTGATATGAGCCAAAGCCGCTAAAAACAGAGCGATGCCGCAGTTGCCATCATAGAGACTGGGGTTCAGAGGTTGAAGTTGCAATCCCTCGGCGTAGGGGATATAGCCTAAGCTAATCCAGTAGACACTGCCGTCTGCTTCCCGGATCGCGTGGGACTGAATTTCTTGTGCGATCGCACAGGCAGAAGCAAGTAACCGGGAACTAGTTAAAGGGCTTTGTGTTGAGCAATCGAGTGCTTCTAGGGAAACGGCACTGCTGCGCCCGTATTCCGCTTCAGCCTGCTCAGTTCCGTGGGTTTGCATTACTCTAGCATGAAAAGCTCCCCTGATAATTGCTACTTGCCGAGCTAGATCGGTTTCGTCGAGTTTTTGCAGTCGGGAGATGACTTGGTTGTAAGAAGGTTCTGTAAGGTAATCTTCAAGCGGTTGCTCGACGCCAACAGTGAGGGCGATACTGTTGGCGTTAGCGGCAAAGTAGGGAATATCTAACTGCTCCATTGCCCTCAGTTCTGAGTGCAAAATAGACCAAGCATTGGGCTTATTCTCAGTTATAAGAAAAGCACGGGCTAGGATATCCAATTGAATGCTTCGGTCAATCCCATTGCGAAGAAATTCGGGAGCCAGTGTTTTTTGTAAAATAACACCATAAACTTGAGTATCGCGGAAAATAAACCGTACCTGTTGAGATTGCAGCACTACCAGGGGATTATTTTGGTTTGAATTGAATTCGTTTGCCAACAGTGCTTCCCTCTGCGTACTCAGGAAGCGATACATTTGCTTAAACCCCTCTACCAACTCCTCAAGATAGTCGTTCGGGGACAACGGCACTCCATTCAACATCGGTACATTTTTATCGAGCGCCTTTGTAACGGTTTCGTAGACCCGATGCATGTTATCCGTGTTGATACACTTCCATTGCAGTACACGCCAGGGTAAAGGCTGTGGATCGACGCTTCCTAGTCCGCTGATATCGTAGGCAATGCCATTATCGTGGTTAAACTGCCAGCGAGGAAGGAAGCCAGTACGCAGAACTGAATCCCAAAACTGCTGATTAACAAATTCTAGAGCTGTTGTTTCTGGCAAATCTCCCAATGGCTTCCCCTTGTGTTCCATCAGCGTTTCCAGGTCAACCAGCACTAAATGTTCGCCACTGGCAATTAAATTTTCGTAGTGACAGTCAGTCCCACCTAGGACATACAGCAGGCACAACAGCATCCCCGACCGTTGATAGAAGCGCTGTGCCGCCTCCTCATCCTCACAAGGTAACTGCTCTACATATTCCACCCAACCATATGTTTGGCGATTGAGTACCTTGAGGACTTTGAACGGTAAAGGGCAGTTGGGAATTGGGGATTGGGGATGGGAATTTTGACTTCCTTTTGCCCCCATTCCCGGTTTAAAAGAAACATGCTGATTGCACCAGTCTAAAATCTGGTTATAGGCAACATCTAAGCTTAAATCCTTAGGTTTGTAGACGAGCTTCAGTCCCGATTCAAAAGTGAGAGCAGTCGCGCTGCGCCCTCGGTTATGGAGGTCAGATAGATTTGGCTGAATTTCAATAACTTTTCCTAAATGGGGGTTGGGGATTGTGGCAGCAGGGGAGGCATCAGATTTTGTATCCTTTGTTGTTGCTTCCGTGACGACATCCGCTACTCCTGCGGCTCTTCTGCTTTCTTGTCCTAGTTGAAACGCCTGCTGAATTTTGGATAAATCTGCTTTTAAGCGTTGCAGAAAATCAGCTGTTGCTTCCACCCAGAAATCAATTCGAGTTGCAATTAATCTGCCTAGCACCGGATATTTCTGGAAAAAAGCCAGGAGTTCGTCCTGCAATAGTTTCTGCACGAACGCCTTGTAATGAGTTTTTTGGGGCGTTAATTCTATCTGTGTTGCCAAATGATTGAGAACGCTGTATCCAAAGGGACGAAAACGCGAAAATTCAAGTTCTAGAGTTTTCTCGCACAAATTCACCAGTGTAAATAGCAAACTGCGTTCTAGCTTTAGGTAGGCTGACTCCGAGAGCAGTTCTAAGGGTAAACAACTAGGGGATAAGACTGGTGAACCCAGACAATTTAGCAATTTCTGCCGCGCTACATAGATGGCTGGCAGCAGCAAGTCTTCAAACGGCAGTGGCTTTTCAGGGTCAATAGGGATTGGGGATTGCTCAATTCCTAGTTCCCACTCTCTAGTCCTCTGTTCCGATTGTGAACTAATTTGAATAATCTCCTGTAAGGTTGCTGCCCAACTGGATAGAGTTGGATTCTCAGCAAGAGGCGGCGAACTCAGAACCAGCCGTACTTTGTCCACATCTAACCCATCCCACAACAGTCGTTTCTGAAAGTTTTCCCAGTTTCCTTGAGCAACCACCTGACACCAGCGGTTTAGGCGTTCATTGCTCAACTTTTGTTCATTGACTTGGGTAGTCTCAACCTCAAATAACCTATTGCTCTGACGTTCAGAAAGAGAGCTGGCTTGAGCGATAAGATTGGCTAGATTGGATTTGATTGCCGTCATTACTTGTCTCCCTTTTTGTTGCCCCACCTTCACTGCCAGATCCGCCAAGCGCTCCTCATTGGGAGCTCATTGGAACTGCTGTAGTAGGGCTGGCTCCTGCATGACCTCTTGATAAAACTGATTGGCGCTTTCTACAGACATGTGATTTTCTCCTAATTGAAAGAAACTTGAATTAGTAAGCCATCTCGATGGCATCACAAATCCTTATCGAAAAATTTAACTATCGAGCGGCTAGCTGGAAGGGAAAAAGGGGCAGGGGAATTAGCCCCACAGCCTCACAGATGTAGAGTGTTAATGCTCCCCTGTGCCCCCCTTCTATCCCCAGCTCCTTTTTTCCCTTAGTGGGAAAAAATCGGAACCAAACAATCAAGCTTTGAGCTGTGTGTCACCTTTGGAAAAGGAGTAGGGGGTGGAGAGCACAGCGGCTGTCTACTTAGTGACAACTATTGGGACCGCTGTTATTAGAGCTGCCCTTGTTCGTTCCCCCCGCTACAGCTTCTAACTGGGCATCCGATAACTCCTTCGTTTCACTAACAGCATTTTGTGCAGCCAGGGCTTGTTTAGCTTCATTGATGGTGAAGCTATAGCCCTTTTGTTGTCCCACCTTCACTGCCAGATCCGCCAAGCGCTCCTCATTGGGAGCTCCTTGGAACTGCTGTAGTAGAGCTGGCTCCTGCATGACTTCTTGATAAAACTGATTAGCGCTTTCTACAGACATGTGATTTTCTCCTGTTCGTTGTTTTTTGTTGCTTTCGACTGCACCTTATGACTAGAGGAAAATTGGGAAATCATTAGCTATAAGCAAGAGATCTGTTTCGTCGGAGTATTTTCCTAACTTTTGTGATCCCCTCGTTCGCCTGATTTCTTATTCCTTGGAATTTCTCTAATTTTTACTTTTTAGGGTGCAATATAAGCCAGTGTTATTACTTTTTAATATTAAACTTATATCCTCAAAGATTCAAGCTAATAAATTCAGTAAAATTCAGTTGTTTAAAGCTAAAAACTCAGAAAAATTCAGGTTGTAAACAAACATTTTTAAATTCAAAATTCCTATATTTAAAATTAAATACCCAAGTAGTATTAGATAATACTAATACTACTTGGGTTGAGAAGAGCCTTAAAGTGTTAGTGGCTCTTTATTGCTCAGACTTCAATTAAGGACTTAAAGGAGCCTCTATTACTTAAAATCGATACCATGTCCTGACCTAAATGTTTCTTTTCCTCCCGCTACGCTACAGCCTCTAACTGCTCATCCGATAAGTCCCCGCTTTGTGCAGCAAGGGTTTGTTGAACTTCATCGACGGTGAAACTACAGCCCTTTTGTTGTTCCTTTTCTACTGCCACATTCACCAATCTCTCCCGATCAGGAGCTGCTATGAACTGCTGTAGCAGGTCTAGTTCCTGCATGACTTCTTGATAAAGCTGATTGACGCTTTTAACAGACATGTGATTTTCTCCTGTTCTTTGTTTTTTATTGCCTTCGACTGTTTTTCTGTGACTGCACCCCATGAATAGAGGGAAACTGGACAATCATTATCTATAAGCAAAATATTTGTTCTTCAGAGTATTTTCCTGATTTTTGCGATCTGCTCGTTCGCCTGATTATTTATTCCTTTAAGGACTTAAAGGAGCCTCTACTTTCCTCAACAGAATCCATGTACTCTCCCATGCGTTTTTTCACGAAATTAGCCATAGACTTAAACTTGAATGGCACAGTCCAAATCGCATTAGGAATTTCAGGTTTAGCAGCTTGAAGTTTAATTGATTCCGCATATAGACTAAGAATGCGCCCTACCTTCTGAATATCTGGTCGAATATAACTACACGTGTAGCGGATGGTATCGGGTGAAAGGCGATGGGTTATAACCCAACCCACAATCTCTCCTTTATAATACAGACCTAGACTATTTAAAGGTTCCAAGTTCTCCTCGTGCTTAAAAGGACTCAGCTCATCGGGAATCCAAGGAAACGTTTCTTGCTGTTTCTGGAGGTTAAGGCGTTCTTCTGGAGTAATTTCCTGCCAGGGGAAGAATGTGAATGAGGGAGGAAAGCTGTAATTTTTGTTCAGCCAGGGAGCCTCCAACATCTTGCGGTTGCATTTACAGACGAGCATTCGAGGTTCGGGTGGCGTCCAATTGTGCTGTTGGAGCAGGCGTTCCAAAGCTGGTGTTGTTGGTTGACCGGTGATATAAACCAAATTGGCACGGGTGCAACCTTGTGAGACTAACTCTTGTTGCAAACTGGTGAAAAGATCTGTGCCAACTCCTTGACAACGGTAAGTGGGTTCGACAAAAATCGAAAGCACCTCAGCCGACTGACCATCAGGTCGAATTTCAGCTAGCGCTAAACCAATAGGCTTGTGCGAGTCAGACGCTGCCATCGCCACAGTAGAAGCTTCTGCTTTTAAGACGGACAAGTGGGGACGAAATTGCGGAAAGGTAAATCTTTGATAAATCAGCCCTGTAAAAGGATTATCGATGCGAGTCAACGTATACATATACAACTCCTACCAGTACAGTTGCCAACTTCCCTGACAAAAGAGACCGTGTCCCTGAAGGGTTATTCGCACATCATCCGGTTGTGCATTCTGCATCGGGGCAACTTGGTGATAGTTGAAACCGGAGTGTAGCGCCATACCTCCCACTTTGTAGGAGTAGAGTCTCTTGTTTTTGGAATTGAGCTTCTTAAGCAATTCTTTTTGAGAAAGACCAATTGTTTCGTCTAGCCGTAAATCCCACACATACATACCAGCACCCGACTTAGGCAAGGTAATCGATAAAGTGAACGAAATCGGGTTACTGAAGTCTATCCCTTCTTTTGTCCCCCAATTTACGACCAGATGAGGAGTATCACAGTGAATTGGATTCCCCACGAACTCTGGGTCATATCGGTAGCGAAACCATTCTTGATGGGTTAAAGCTTTTGGCTGCTCAAATGCCTTATCAGACAGGAAAATATGAAATCCTGGCAGTGCCAATGTCTCTCGATAGCCAACTGGCGCTTTCAACTGTTGCGCTAATGTAGTTGCCAACCGTTCGTACAGCCACCCTAGACGTTCCATCAGGATAGGATTATATTCCTTTGCCATTCTGTAGTAAGGTAATTGAGGGTTATAGGCAATGTCGAAGTAATTTGATGCTCCTAACGTGTAGAAAGGAACAACAGGGTGTCGCTGAATCCAAAGGTCTTTCAAATCCTCAACTACAGTCCTAACTTCTTTACATTCCTGTTCCGTTAGCAGCTCGATGGTAGTGACGGCAAGGTTAGTTAATCTCAGCATTTTTTGGTGACTATTTATACAATAGAATGAGCTAGATTTTGGATAACGTTAGCAATCTTATCTGGACAAGCCGTCTGAGACTGATGGTTAAAGATTAGGCGGGGATTTTTAAAATCGATGAGTAAAACAATTCTAGTTTTGTCTGCACGATTCCATGCTTCATGCTCTACCGTGTCATCAAAAATGAAGCACTTACCCTCTTGCCAATTCCTCGTTTGATTTCCTACTCGAAGGATACATCCCTCTGGCACGATTAACCCTAAATGAAAGCGCAGTACAGCCTTTGAGTAACCGACATGGGGTTTAATATGAGTTCCTGGCTTTAAGGAAGAAAACCCAGCAGTTGTCATGCCTGGTATCATCTCGACTAACCGAGTTGTTTCTGGACACAATCGGCAGTTATCCTCGAGTTTCCTAGCAAAAGCATACAAACCAAAAACGTCCCAGCCTTTTTCGTAAAGGAATTTTTCAGGCCAGGAAACAAAGTGCCTTTGCTGGAGTTGCTCTAACTCTTGCCGGATTAACAACCAATTGGATTCTAGATGCTTCGCAAATTCAAACTCACTATTATCAAAAAACATTGACCCGTTGTCCTCAAAACCTAAATTAACAATAAAGCTGCCAACTGCCCCGGTTGACTAGGAAAATTCAATAGTGGGAGCGGCTATAACAATCCCGGAATCACCAACTGAACTGGTGTGTTTCTCAAAACTGCGTTGAATCTCAGCTACAGCTAAACCAATGGGTTTGCCTGAGTCAGACGCGGCGATCGCCACAGTAGAGTCCTGTGGTTTTAAGGATTGCAACCGAGGACGAAATAGCGGATAGGTTAATGGTTGATAAATTAATGCTGTAAAAGCATTATTGAGATGATGAATAGTATACATATACAAGTCCTATTGATTAAGAATAGCCAATTATTAGAAGTAAAGAAGCCATTGATTATCACATTGGATAGTGTGAATTTGTAAGACTATCCGTACATCATCCGCTAGCCAATGCTCAATATCAGGCAGGGCTGCTTGGTGTAAAGTATAAACAGAATGCGTTACTATCTTGCCAATTGTATAGGGATGATATTTATTTTGTGGGCTTTTGCAGAGTTGTGGTAAAAACGGGGATAATGGATTATTTTTTACTTGTTTCACATAATGTTCAAAATCTGTTTCCCAATAATTAAGCCCAGTAGTTTGTTTAGGTAATAAGATAGGAAGAGTTAAAGACATAGGGGTTCTTATGTTAACTGTTTTATAGCGTGAGGTTAAGTTTAAACGTCGCCATTGGAAGTCATAATGTATTGGTGGTCTTGTTTCTGTTACCACTTTTGGAGCTAAATAGATAATGAACCCTGGTAGCCCAAAAGGATGTTCATAAATAACGTCTGCTTTTATATACTGCTGAAGTATGGCAACTAGCTTTTCGTATAACCATTTAAAATGATGCAATAATATTGGGTTGCAACGCTCTACGTCAGAATTATATAAGTCTAGACTAGATTCATTTCCTATACTTGCTCCTAAGGTAAAAGTAGGAAAACTAGGATGTCGCTTCACCCAAAATTCTTTTAGTTCATAAACCTGAGAAGCCACTTTTTCACATTCTTGAGGTGATAAAACTGTAAATTCTGTTTTTGACATAACTCTTGATATATATTATTTTAAATGATTAAATAAAACTTGGTTATACTTGTAATATTTTAACTTATTTTTATTCTAGTTGACAAATTATAATCTTCAGAAAAACTCTGTATTTTTTCAAAAAAACTCAGATAATTTCAGGAGTGAAATCAGTTTACTAAACCTTATTTAATGTAAGAAAAAGTTTGAAAAATACACACTATCAAGCTTGTAGCAACATACGGCTGTTAGAGATTATGTCAAGAACCATTGTTAAATGAGAATAGGCGTAGATGAAAACATATTAGGCTCTCAAATAATGTTTTTTCTGTTCTTCATCTAAAATTTGGAGAATAAACGTGTCCTCTACACTATTAAATTGCTTTTCACCTTGCTTATTCCTAAACCCAATGGTAAGAAACGTCTTTGGAGATAGCATTGCCTACGCTTTACTACGGCTTTATCAAATCACTCACGAAATCAAGTTTAAAGAAGCGGCTTGTGATGCGCTCGCCTACGAAAGCAGTATTTTTTCCACAGCAACCGAAAACTGGCCTGACTTGAGGTCATCACAACCTTCGTTCATGACCAACTGGCAATACGGTTCGGATCAGAGATTTACAAGATTGATAAACCTTGTAGAGACGCGAAATTTGAGCCAGCGCGCCGACACGAGTGTTTCCCGACAGAGGCGACTGGTGAGTCCAGTGCTGTAGGAGGGTTTCCCGACAGAGGCAACTGGCGATCCTCGAAGCGGTAGCGTAAGCGTTGCGATCTTCCGGTACAAGGAGCGTCGGAACGAGCGTCACCCGAAGGGCGTCGCGTCTCTACAAACCAAAAATTTCCACAAACAAACCTTAACCTAATCGTATTGGACCAACTGGTGTTAATTCCAAAAGAAAGACTATTCAACTGCGCCTAAACCTTTAAGTGTAAGCAACCGAGCAGGAGTTAACCCTTGAGCTTTGGTCAAGCACATACCTTCATAAGGTCTTTTACTTCTCAAAGTTCCCAGACACTCACCGCCATTGACATCCCAAAGCTTAATCGTTTCATCTTGACCCCCACTAGCTAAAGCTTTGCCGTCCGGACTAAAAACTACTGACCAGATCCAACTCACGTGCGCTGATAAAGTTTGCCAGCACTTACCAGTAGTGACATCCCAAAGTTTTACAGTTTGGTCACAACTGCCACTAGCCAGAGCTTTGCCATCTGGACTAAAAGCCACTGACTGCACCCAACTGGCGTGTCCCCAAAAAGTGTTCAGGCATTCCCCAGTGCTGATATCCCAGCACCGTACAGTTTGGTCACAACTACCACTAGCCAAAATCTTGCCATCCGGACTAAAAACCACGGACTGCACCCAACTAGTATGTCCTGCAAACGTTTTTAGGCATTCGCCAGTGCGGACATCCCATAACTTCACTGTTTTGTCTTCACTGGCGCTGGCTAAGGTGCAACCATCCGGGCTAAAAGCTACTGACCAAAGCCAACCACTGTGTCCCCGCCAAGTTTTCAGGCACTTACCTTCACGCACATCCCATAACTTCAAGCTATTGTCACCACCGCAACTGGCTAAGGTTATTCCATCCGGACTGAAGGCGACTGAGCGAACCCAACGAGTATGTCCCAACAAAGTCTTGAGGCATTTACCGTCTCTTGCATCCCAAAGTTTCAGAGTCCGATCGCTACTTCCACTAGCTAAGGTTTTTCCATCTGGACTGAAAGCGACTGAGCAAACCCAACCAGTATGCCCCTGCAAAATCACAGCTTTTGTTTCTGCTCTTGCGGTTTTCAGTTCTTGATTAATGCCGACATCCCACAGCCTTACCGTCCAATCTTCATTCCCACTAGCAAGAATTTTCCCATCTGGACTGAAAGCGACAGATTGAACCCAACTGGCGTAGCCCTGCCAAGTTTTCAGGCACTTACCGTCACGAACATCCCAGCACCGTACTGCCCGGTCTTCACCACCGCTGGCGAGAATTGTCCCATCTGGACTGAAAGCGATCGCTGTTAAGCGACTGCTATGTCCGTGGAGAGTTTTGAGGCATCGACCCGTGCCAACATCCCATAATTTCACCGTATGGTCGCCACTGCCACTTGCCAGTGTACTTCCATCTGGACTAAATGCCACCGCTCGTATCCTTTGGCTGTGTCCCGACAGAATTTTCACCTCTATACCGTTACAGACATCCCAAAGCTTAACAGTCCAGTCACCCCCGCCCGTAGCTAGGGTTTTCCCATCTGGACTAAAGCAGAGAGTGCGAACCCAATGAGTATGTCCTCGCAAAGTTTTCCCACATTCACCCGTGTGTACATCCCACAGCTTGACTGTTTGATCGTCGCTACCACTTGCTAGCATCATCCCGTCTGGACTAAAAGCAACTGACCAGATGTAACCGACGTGTCCCGACAAAATTTTTATCTCAGTACCGCTGTTTACGTCCCAAAGCCTTAGCGTACAGTCACTACTGCCACTGCACAAAATCGTTCCATCTGGGCTAAAAGCCACGGAGTGAACCCGCTGATTATGTCCTGTCAAAGTTTTTAGACACCTACCGTCTGTTGCATCCCAGCAACGTACAGTCTGGTCGCTACTACCGCTCCCCAGCATCCGACCATCTGGGCTGAACACAACCGAGTGTACCCAACCCGTGTGTCCCTTACAAATTAGAAGCAGTTTGCTATCCGCCACTTGCCACAACCGAATCTCACCATTAGCATCGCCAGTTGCCAGCATTCGACCATCTGGACTAAATGCTACTGACAAAATCTGCGCCATCTGTTGAGCAAACACAGACTTAGCCAAATCAGCACCAGTAAAATTTACCTCGTGTAAATTCACATCCTGTAGATAGGCTTGCCAAACTTTTAATTGAGAAAAATCATAACCATTTAAATTTGTCTGCAGTTGACAAAGAAGATTGAGGATATTTCCAGCAGCATAGCCGGATTCATGGGGAGATTGGGCTTGCAGTTTTGAGATAATTTGTTTGAGCCGAATTTCCAAATGACTTTTGGTTTTAAAAACAGTAAGTAGCCTGTCGATAATGGGTTGAATGATGAAGCTAATTTGAGTTTTTCTAATATATTCTTTAGCCTGAGCTTTGAGTAAAGCATGGCTGTTAAGCAAAACCAGTTCGCCAGTCTCAATTTCTTGACAAACCCGCTCAATCAACAGGTTAGTCACATATTCCATCAGCAATGGCTGTAATGAGAACTGGTTTACCTTTTTTTCAATCAATGATCGCTGGAGCAGAGATTTTAGAGTTTCTATTAAAATTTGTTGAGAAACATTGGGATAAATATCTAATTCTAATTCAGCTACAGAGACTAGTTCCAGATTAATTACCAACCAGTACAAAATAGTGTTTCCTAAATATGGTAATCGATTAATCTGCTCCTCTAAAAGAGCGCAAATTTCATTAAAAACAAAGGTCTTATATTTAATAAATTCCCCTATACTGCCCTCAAATAATTCTTGAATCGCAGCCGCCACTATTTTTAATGCCAGTGGATTGCCTGAATATTTTTCAACTAGGACTCTGCATTCATCCTCTGACTTCCAGTGGCAACCCTTTAGTTGAAGCAGTTGCTGTCCGGTTGATACACTTAAACCCCGTAAATTGAGGCAGCGAACTGGTAGGGTTTCCCCTTGCATTAAGGCAATTTCTTTGAGTTTTTCCCGACTGGTGAGTACTAAACAGCTGTTATGGCGGCATTCTCCTATAAGTTTGAAGAAGTCGCCATAATCTTCATAACCTTGTTTGTAGATACCAGCGCAGTCACCACAGCGCAGAATTGTCTCAGCATTATCCAGTATTAATAAACATCGGTGCTTTCGTAAATAGCCAATCAGCCGTGAAAGTTTCTCCTCTACGGTTGCTGGTAAATCTGTTTGCTGAGTATTGGCGAGCGATTGGAGTAGGCTGGTGAGAATCTCCTGAAGGGGTGGGGCATTATGTAGCGATCGCCAAATGACATAATCAAACTGCTCCTGAATCCGTTCAGCTAACTTCACAGACAGATGGGTTTTGCCAATTCCCCCCATGCCCAAAATTCCCACTAGGCGGCAGCGTTCAGTCACAATCCATTGCTCTAATTGAGCTAGTTCATTGCTGCGGTCATAAAAGATCGAGACATCAGGCGCCTCCCCCCAATCTTGGCATCCACGGGTTTCATAAATTTGGGACCGATCAATGATTCCACCTTCATCTTTTCTCTGTTGTGCTGCAAAAGGATATGCTGACTCCAGCAGCAGCTGTGCAGGTATTGAAAATAGAAGCTGTTCTGTTGTGTCCAAAGAGGTTGGTAGAGTAGCAGTTGGGGAGGATATCTGGGACAAAAGACCCATTTGCCGTTCCATAGCGGCGCGAAAATTGCTTTTTTTAATCTTTTCCCCACAGATATCAGAAAGCAATTGCCATAACTTAGGACCAGCATCTTGCTTGAGGTAATTAGGGGAATAGCCGTTCGCTTGTGCAATGTCGTCATAACCCTGACGGCACCCTGACCAGGCTGCCTGAATAAGAAGCCGTTGAAGGTCACTCAGATGTTTGCCCATCTTAGCGAAGACTAAAGCATCGGTTAATAGTAGAACTTCTTCAACATTCATAGATTTTCCTGCCTATCGGAATTTACTATTTGGTTGACTAGAGTTCAGCTAGATAGCTATAGTACTTATAAAGGTACTTAGATCGACTTGCGTTGCATTAAGAAAAAACTCAATGATGGCAAGTATCCTAGCCACATAGAGTAAGTAGGTGAGCGCAAATAAACATAACTATATAAATTGGCTTTGGGTTTGGGTAAAGGGTAAGAAAACTTAACCTAACCCATTACATAACTTTACATAGAGCAGTTTAATAACACCGACCTACTTAAGTAAATTATTAAATGTGCGATCGCCTTATTAAATACTATACAAATAGACTTGACGAATTAGTGGCAGAAAAAGTGATAACTTCAGGGCAGAAAAAAGTTATAGCTCCCAAATAAATCCAACACCCTCAGTTTGAAAACTTATTGCGGCTAAAAAACTTCAAACAGGAATGTTACAAACTTCTCCATACCCAAACTTATGCGATCGCCTGATTTTAAGCGATATCGAGTTCCCGACAATAACGGCAAATCGTTAATGCAGATGCCATTGGCACCATCTGTGATAGGTTAAAAGTGTGTACTTTTTGTCAATACCTCCAAGGAATG
>CAZZYE010000071.1:0-15469 GCA_964658145.1 uncultured Stigonema sp. | reverse complement strand
AAATCAATGCAGATACCCCGCTTGCATCCAGATACGATTGAAGAAGTTAAACAACGAGTTGATATCCACGATGTCATCTCGGAACATGTCGTCTTACGCAAGCGCGGCAAAGACTATGTGGGTTTGTGTCCCTTTCACTCAGAAAAAAGTCCCAGTTTCACAGTTAGTCAGACTAAGCAAATGTACTACTGCTTTGGCTGTCAAGCTGGAGGAAATGCCATTAAGTTTCTTATAGACTTGGAGAAGCGCTCTTTTGCTGAAGTCGTACTGGATTTAGCACGCCGTTACCAAGTACCACTTAGAACCTTGGAACCTGAACAAAGGCAAGAGTTGCAGCGTCAGGTGTCTCTTCGGGAGCAGCTCTATGAAGTTCTTGCTTCCGCAGCACAGTTCTATCAACACGCCCTCAAGCATAGCACAGAGAAAGCAATGCTGTATCTGCAACAACGCCAATTGAGGGAAGAAACAATTCAACAGTTCGCGATCGGATATGCCCCAGCAGGTTGGGAAACCCTCTATCGTTATCTAGTGGACGATAAACACTACCCGGCGCAACTTGTGGAGAAAGCCGGATTGATTAAACCACGTAAGGAATCGAGTGGTTATTATGACGTGTTCCGCGATCGCGTGATTATTCCCATCCACGACGTACTTGGGCGAGTCATTGGCTTTGGTGGCAGAACTTTAGGAGACGAGCAACCGAAGTATCTGAATTCACCGGAAACCGAAGTTTTTATTAAGGGGAAAACTTTATTTGCCCTTGACAAAGCTAAAGCGACAATTTCTCAACGAGATCAAGCTGTGGTGGTAGAAGGATATTTTGATGCGATCGCCCTTCATGCAGTCGGTATTAGCAACGCTGTGGCTTCTCTCGGTACTGCCTTAAGCATGGAACAAGTCAGACAGGTATTGCGCTACACCGATTCTAAACAGTTAGTACTTAACTTCGACGCCGATAAAGCTGGGACTCTTGCTGTAGAAAGAGCAATTGGAGAAATTGCCGAACTGGCATACAAAGGCGAAGTTCGGCTAAAGATTCTCAACTTACCCGATGGTAAAGACGCAGATGAATACTTGCAAGGACGCCAGCCGGAAGACTATCAACAACTATTAACAGATGCTCCTTTGTGGCTTGATTGGCAAATTCAACAAATCACAAACAACCGCGACCTAAAACAGGCTACAGATTTTCAGCAAGTCTCGCAGCAGATAGTAAATTTACTTAAAAAAATTAATAACATTGATACCTGTGATTATTATATCGATCGCTGTGCTGAAATACTCAGTTTCGGGGATAGCAGACTTAAACCACTACGAGTAGAAAATCTGTTAACTCAAATTGCTCCAAAAAAGGGGAGTAGCCAATGGGTAGGGGCGGGGTCCCCCCGCCCTTACGGAAGTAGCGAAAAACCCCACCTCAACCGTGGAGTTAAAACAGACCACTCCCCACTGATGGATGGGCGGGGGGACCCCGCCCCTACGACTGAACCCGGTCTTTTAGCGGTAGCAGAGGCTTTACTACTACAGATTTACTTGCACTTCCCACTAGAACGCCAGGTGATTATCGACACATTAGAGGAGCGAGATTTGGAATTTAGCCTTTCCCACCACCGATTTTTGTGGCAACAAATTTTAGAACTTCCATGCGGAATCCAGTCAGATTTAATATCAAGTCTGCAAGACAGATGTGTGGAGTTTCCTGAGGAAATGCGGTTGGTATCCCATCTGTTTCATCTGAACGAGAAAACTCACAAAGAAATGTCTCGTATTCCCCAAGTGATCCAAGCCGCGACTGCTTGTATTGAGCAAGTACTGCGTGAAAAGCGTTGTCGTCACTTTTTGGAACTTTGGCTGCAGACCGATCCAGAGGCAGAACCAGAACTATATAAATACTATTGTCAGGCTTTATATGTTGAACAACACCGACTTGATGAACTAGCGCGACAGCGGCAATTTTCCATTACAGACTTCCTTTCCTAGGGGTAAATGTGCTCTCTAGGACTAGTGGTCCTACTGGATACCGTTGGTCAGTGGATGACTCTAACGTCACGAGGAATCCTGATATCCCAGCATCATAAAAATCAGCAGGCATAGAAAACTTTTCTATAACCTTACCCTGCGAGTTAGCAGTAAGTTGTCCGCAAGGTATTTTGTCACCATCAACAATTGCCCAAAGTCGGTAAACACGTCCTGTAGGTGGAGATGGAAGATTTTGGATAGCGATCACTCCTTTTTGTTGTTCAAGATTCAGCACAAAGCTGCCAGAAGCAGTATTTGCTACATTGACACCTTGAAGGGGAAACAGGCGTGTATCAGAATGTTGGAGTAGTGTATTAATATCCTGAGCAAGCCTGAGATCAAATCGCAATCGGTAGTTATCTATCCCCAACCACAGAATTAATATCGCTGCGACACTTCCGATAATTTTGCCCCAAGGTAAGGAATGCCGTTTTGATACCCAGGTTTGATGAGTTGTCTTGCTTGCATGTGTGAGAATAGCTTGTTGCAGATGTTGTGGAGGTTTTACTTCATTTAGACCATAAAGTACTTGGTCTAATGCGTTCTGTAAACGGTCTACCTCAACCTCCAATTCTGGATTTTCCTCTAGAAGCTGCTGAAATTCAAGAGCTTCTTCAGTCGCAAGATTCCCCAAGACAAAGCCTGCTGCTAACTGTTCTTTTATAGAATTAGGATTGTCTGCTTCAGTCATAGGGTTAATCAATAGTGTCTTGTAAAATTTGCTTGAGTTTCAGTAATCCTTGGCGTGTCCAAGTTTTGACTGTCCCTAATGGTTTGTCCAGTTGTTGAGCAATCTCTGACTGACTAAGTCCTTTGTCGTAAGCCATCTCTATCACCTGACGTTGCTGTTGGGGAATTTGCCCTAGAGCATTCCGAACACATAAGGAGCGTTCTGTCAAGGAAGCCTGCTCAAAAGGAGTCGGAGTGGATGATTCTGCGGTGGATGTTTGACGAAAGCGTTGCAGCAGGTTTAAATTTCTACTACGAGTGCGAAGTTTGTCGATCGCCCTTGAGCGAGTCATCGCGATCAGGTATGGGAGAAAAGAGCCAGGGTTGGGATTGACATTCGTATTTCGCCATAAAGCCAGAAAAATTTCCTGGGTTAGGTCTTCTGCTTCTTGAGGATTTTGCAAAACTTTCAAAGCAACTCCATAAACAACACCACCGTAACGGTTATACAGAATACTTAATGCCGAAGGTTGTTTAGACTTCAGTGCGTGCAGTAACTCTGTATCTGTTAAGGGTAGTGGCTCAGGCGATCGATTATCGGCAGAACTAGACTCCATGCTGGTAAGCGAGTATAGCTGGGTTGAGAATGGCTTCGACGGTTCTATTCCTGATTTCACAACATTTGTTAAACAAATAGAATTTCTTCTATTTATTAAACGATTGGTAGAACAGATTGGATTTATGCCAAGAAAAAGTTTAAATCCGAAATTAGAGTTTGTTCGTCTTTAATCATAGATGCGAGCAGTTGAGTTATTTGATTAACGCTAACTAGTTCAACTGCACAACATCAGACAGCTTTTTCCAGTTAAATACCAACCACATGCAAGTTGGGTAGGTCTTACCTGCTTGGAGAAGCACTATGGCAGCAAATCCTATTTCGTTAAGAGGTAAAAACATGCAACGTTACACCTTTGTCATTATATCAGCTTTGTTAATACCCCCTGTTCTTGCAACCTCTGTCGCAGCACAAATGTCAATACCGCCACAAACCAAAACCACATACAATCCGTATGTTGTTTCCACCAGAGCCAGTCAAATCACACCCTTCAATCTAGCTTACCTGGCTTATCGAGGATACTTGCACAACGCAGGTATTCCTGGTGGCGATATCCTCATCTCTGCTCATCAGTCTGGAAGAGTCACTGCTAAAGATATTGTTCAGAGTGCAGTCAAGACAAATCAACTTCCACAGCAGACTCTATCCGACCAAGGATATCTCAACGCATTGGAAGAACAACTGAGCGAGTTGACAGCAGATCGGGATTGACATCAAGTTCGGTTGAGAAACTGGGTTTCTGTACTTGGGAAGACTGATATCTTGCACCATTCTCAATAAGGGTAGCACTGCCCACCAACGCAAAAATAAGCCTGATCGGTCAATGGTGGGCAGTGCCCACCCTACAAAAATACCGTTATTGCAACTGGTGCAAGATGTGAGAAGACCAAAGTTTCGTCGCTCAAAATTAAAGAAACCTGGTTTCTGGGATGAGTAGGAAGCGAACAAAGAGTAACTCATTGCTCAATATAAATACTTATGAGAGTAGCATTTCGGAAATATCATCGACTAATTGCCATTACAGTCTGTCTGCCCCTTATTATCACCGCAGTCACTGGAATTGCCATGACGATTGCAGACGAGTGGTTCCATCAAAATGAGTTAACTGGATTTCTCCTCAAGGTTCATACCTTCCAAATCTTTCGACTATCGGCAATTTTACCTGTATTTAATGGGTTGGGATTAATTGGCTTAATCTTGACAGGACTAAGTATGACAGGTTTATTCTCCCAACGACGTCAGCCCAAGCAAAGAGGTGAACTCCCATGAAATACATTTCCTATTTCCTGATGGCAATTGCCAGTGCATTGCTTGTCGTTTTGTTGTCATTGTCATCTTGCAGTCCCAATCATCAATCTGCAACATCCACAAACCAACAAACCGAGCCATCAAAGGTCAGTGTCCAAAATTCCAATGCTACGGTCAAAATTCTCAACTTCAAATACGTGCCAGAAACCCTGAAAATAGGAACTGGCGAAACCGTGCAATTTGTCAACCAAGATGAGGAACCACACACGGTCACTGCTACAAATGGCACTTTTGATTCAAAGGCGCTTGATACACAACAAGCTTGGACACATACTTTCAATCAGGCTGGAACCTTTCCTTACTTGTGTTCCATTCATCCTTACATGAAAGGAACGATTACTGTCACAACTAAGAGGAACGAAAAATGAAACGCAAAAAGTTTATTGAGCATGTCGGCTGGACCGGTCTTGGTATCCTATGGGTTGTGGGTGAAAATGGCTTGCTTACCTCGTGTAAAGTTGGTGATTCCCAAAAGCAAAAACTGTCAAATTCGGCGTTATCTTTCGTCCAAATTAGCGACACGCACATAGGTTTTGATAAGCCAGCAAACACACACGTCAAAGAAACGCTCACCAAAGCCATCAATGCTATCAATTCATTACCCACACCGCCAAAATTTGTTGTTCATACAGGGGATATCACCCACCTTTCCAAACCAGCAGAGTTTGACTTCGCTAAGCAAATTCTTTCTGAATTGAAAGCACCCCTGTTTACTCTACCGGGAGAACATGACACTATTGGTGACAGAGGTAAAGCTTACTCTGAAGTATTCAGCCAAAAGGATAAAAAGGAAGGGTTGCAGTTATGGGATGACTCGGGTGTGCATTTTGTATCGCTGACAAATGTGCTGGAATTCGGTGAAACTGGAAAAGGCAAGTTGGGTCAAGCTCAACTAGATTTGCTTTCCAAAGACCTAGCGGCGCAAAAACGGGACACGCCTTTAGTTGTCTTTAGTCATATTCCTTTGTATGATATATATCCGCAGTGGGGTTGGGCGACTACAGACTCGGCAAATTTACTCTCGTTGTTGTCGCCATTTTCCTCTGTCACTGTTCTCAGCGGTCATATTCATCAAGTCATTCAACATACAGAAGGAAACATCCGTTTCTCTACAGCTGCATCCACAGCTTATCCACTACCTTCCCCAGGAAAAGGCGACCAGCCTGCTCCAGTTAAGCTGTCGGAAAATGATTTACTGGCTGTATTGGGCTTCCGTACTATTGAATTTGTTCCAAAAAACGACATAAAAATTGACCAACATTCTCTAGCTTAGTTGAAAACACCGGGATCGTACACAAAGTTGTGACGTGCATTACGCGCCGGATGCCACTAAAAATAATGAAACTGCGGCTGTGGGTAGCGTCGCCTGTTGGTGGATGACTGGCGAGTATACAGGCTGCAACAGTGGCTTCACATCTGACTATGTACAAAAAGTTGTCAACTTTTACCAGCAGCGCTTAAAACAAGTATCTCTATCTTCAGAGGGAACTCTTAACGGGGAACTCGAACCAGTGAAACCCACACTTAAAAGTGTGGGATTGAAAAAAAGGACGCCGTTTTTCTCGCGCCTGCGCTAACGAAAAACATCTTTTTCTTAAGTGGGCTTTCAACCCACATATGTATGTTTTTATACAACAAATTTCTGTTCCCTGTTCCCTGTTCCCTTTTTTTTGTAACAATAGCACTTTTTATTCCTCTGTTTATGAGCCGAAATTCAGTCCCTGACTTAACTTATACCTTTTGATCTAGATAATGGTAAAGTTGTGAGAACTTTGGCTTTTCAGGCAAATAATTCAATATTTGAGAGTATTTGTCAATTTTGTTAGCCTTAGGCTAAGCTGCAAATAAAAAAATAACCCCTAGACAGGGGTCATTTTTGCACCAATTTTATTGCGTAAAATTCCCAATTCCCTAATGGTACATTGGTGACTATAGTGACTTAGGAAACGTTTAAGCAACTAAGCCCCAGGGCAAACTGGGGCATTTCTTCTTAAGAGACGCTATTGTACTATTAACTTATCGTTTTTGTCTAGCATGCTTTGCATCTAAAATCTGCACAGGTTCCCCTGAAAATGCAACAATGATGCTGTTGAAGTACAAACTTATATGACAAGCTACCAACCCAATCAACAAACAGTCGCAACCGAATCCATCCCCAGCGGCGAACTGATCGATGAGATGATCGAGGAAACAACGGGAATTAATTATGTGGAGGTCATTGAAAACGTCATCCACAGTCTGGAACAAGATGACAGTGCGATGGTTAGCCAGCCCTCAGAAGGTGGTTATCTTTGGAAGTTTAAGTACGGTAGTGTAGAAGTGTTTGTCCGAATCACCGGAAAAACTGATGAAGATACCTTAACGGTTTGGTCTGCAGTACTCAAATTACCAGCCAAGGATGAACCTAAGTTGATGCGAAAGCTATTGGAAATGAATTCCAGTACCTTTGAAGCCCGTTTTGGCATTATTGAAAGCCAGGTAGTTGTCATATCGATACGCACTCTAGCTGATTTATCTCCTAGCGAAGCTTCTCGCCTGGTTACCGTCGTGGCAACTATCGCTGATCACAACGACGAAGTATTACAATCTGAGTTTGGTGTAGCTTGACTTTAGTTTGGCGGCTGATTCCGTTGCTTGAGGCGCATGGCAATGTGCAAATGGCGATTGACCGTTGGTTGCTAGAACAGCATCAGTCTGGACATCCGCCAACTCTCCGGTTTTACACTTGGTCCCCACCTGCCATTTCTCTCGGCTATCATCAACACAAATACCCTGAACATTGGCAGCATCTGATTTGGCAAGGTCAGAAAGTAGAGTTGGTGCGGCGTCCAACGGGAGGAAGGGCGGTCCTACACCAAGGTGATTTAACTTACGCTGTGATTGTATCTGGACTAACAGGCTCGCGCGTCCAGGTATACCAAAAAATTTGTGAGTTTTTGATTCAAGGGTGGCGATCGCTTGGCGTAGAATTGCACTACGGTACATCTGGGCGCGGCTACATCCACAACCCCAACTGTTTTGGCACTGCGACTGGTGCAGATTTAGTTCTCCCAAATGGTAGCAAACTCATCGGTAGTGCTCAACTGCGACGGGGTGGGGCAATTTTGCAACATGGTTCCATTCGTTTGCAACCAGATCCTAAGTTGTTTGCTGAGGTCTTTGGTACAGAATTTTTTCCCCCCGTGCAACTCCCCCAAAACCTGGATCTTGAAAAGATTATTGCAGCTTTGATTACCGCAGCTAATGATTGTTTTAATATTAAGTTAGTCGTACAACCCCTCTCTCAAGATGAGTGGCAGACAATTCTGGCAACGTAGGGTGCGGTAGTGCGGTAGGGTGCGTTAGCGAAGCGTAACGCACCGAATTAAATTACTACTTAGTCGTAGCGATAATTTTTTCGCCGTCGGATTTAGGCGCATTCAGCCCAGGAATGCCATTTTTCATAGCGTTCTGATTATTGGACAGGAAGTTATAGAAGGGCAGGTGCTGGTGGAACACGTCCAGGGTACCTGCGGCTGTAGGACGCCGCCAGTCAGCTTGCAGGTCAGCAGTGATGGCAGCCCAGTTAACGACCTTGATCCCAGCCTGCACCATCCGCATACAAGACATCAGTTCCGACATCTGATCCCAGCATCCAGAACAGTCGTACACAATGTACACGTGGTATCCCGCCGCCTTCGCTTGCAGTGCTGGAAACATTAGGCAGACGTCTGTGGTTACGCCCGACATAATCAGTTTCTTGCGTCCCGTAGCCTCAACCGCCTGGACAAAGTTGGGGTCATCCCACGCGCTAATGGGACCGGGGCGGTAGATGGTGGGCGCATCTGGAAACATTGCAGTTAACTCCTCCATCAGCGGACCATTCGGTCCCTCGGCAAAACTAGCTGTGAGGATGGTCGGCAAGTCGTGTATCTTCGCTGTTTTCGCCAATGCCAACACGTTGCTGCGGAACTCGGACAGTTTGATGTCCTGTACTCCCAACATAGTGCCAGTCTGATGAATTACAGTGTTTATGTTGTGGCGTAATTCTAGATTGTGGCATGTTCATGCTTCGGAACGCTCAAATAGCGCCTCCCGTTGACACGCTCTTAAGCGAAGAGATAGATGGTATTTTTTATTCATCTTCGCATTAATTTACCTAAGAAACCTACGGAATGTGAGCTACAAACAAATCTTTGCCATGGGGGGTGGAGGCTTCTCAATGGAACCCGAAAATCCTCTGCTGGATCGCTACATCCTTGGATTATCCAACAAAAAAACACCACAGGTCTGCTTTGTTCCAACAGCAAGCGGTGATTCTGACAGATATATAGCAAAGTAGGGTGCGTTAGCGCCGAGAGTACGGCACCGAAATTAAATTACTCTTCCGAGAGTACGGCACCGAAATTAAAAAAATCTCCAATCAGTGTAGTACGGCACCACAACAGGCGATCGCCGGTGCGCACCAGAAGGAATGGATAATTTATTTTTTGGTATTCCCTACAGCACCAAATTCCCTTATTCCCCTGCAACTTCATTCAGTATCTCAGGCATTTCACACACTCCCCAATTTTTAGGATAAAACCCCTGTGCAATAAACCGATGCACACTGGAAAATTGCCATTCTCTAGACGCTTTACATAAATCATGTTTCACAGGATTGTAATAAATGTAATCACAGTGTGTAGCAAAATCCTCTTCATGACGAATCAAATGTTCCCAAAATCTCCGTTGCCAGAGATTTCCCTCTTTCCGCTTATGCCGTGAGGCGGTAATCTCTGTATCAAGATCAAGCTTGCTAGCACAGTGTTTGGTAACAAAGGTTTTAATCAGTCGCCAGCGAGTAGCATAATCACTGTCTCCAGGTGGTAGTGTCCACAGACAGTGGAGGTGATCGGGTAGCAAAACAATGGCATCAATTGAAAACGGATAGGTTTGACGTACTTTATTGATGGCTACTCGTAAGGTTTCACGGGCAATCTCTGTGCATAGCCAATGACGACGCTGGTAAGTTACTTGTGTAAAAAAGTAGGTGCTGCCTGGAAGAGTTAATCTCCTATAATTGGGCATGGTTTTCTATGGATTGGTGATGGGTTAGACAATATATTTATGGTTTGAATGTTTAGGGGTTGATGTGGTGCGTTACGCTTCGCTAACGCACCCTACAGAAACTTTTTTAGACATAGTTATTTAATTTTTATTTGCTCAAAACATATAAACAAATATAAATAAAACTACAAAAAAGAGGTTCATTTATTCTACTGAATCTCATGCTTAATGCTAATATAAAATTAATTATTTAAACGTAATTAATATAGAATTTGTAAGCAAATGAGGGAAGGTTGAAAGTTGTGTAGGGTGCGTTAGCGCCGAGAGTACGGCACCGAATCAAATTACTAATAAATCGAATTTTATACAAACCTAAGGGTAAAAAATGAGATAGATATTTGGGTGAAGCCCCTTCGGGGCAAGGCAGAAGGCATTCGTCAGAAGGCAGAAGGGAACCCCATAACGCGCATTCAGGGGCTTCAACAAGGACGTAGTATTTAAGAGCGCTACGCATCTCGAAATACATATTTTTTTGTTTTTCATAAATGAATTTAGGGGCTTCAAACCCAGTGGCATCGCGCAGATATTTAAATTTCTTTCCTTCTGCCTTCTGACGAATGCCCTCTGCCTTTCTTCGGTGATTAATTGATCTGCGATAGTTTCTGGACAACTTTATCGAGTTCACAATCATCTTTAGGGTAAGGATGTTCATATCCAGAGATGTAGATCCACTGGTCTTTTTGCTCTGGTTTAACATTGGGGCTAGAGCGTCTTTTGAATAACCAGCTGCTACACAGTGGTGCGTTACGCTTCGCTAACGCACCCTACTATCGTCTAGAGTTGGGGCTGGATCGGCTTTTAGATAACCTGCGGCTACACAATCGTCGATGACTTGCTGGACAAATGACCAGAGTTTGGGAATACCTGTTTCCACAGGACGCATCCGTTCCATTACTCTATCTTGGGTAATGCCATGAATTTGCCAAGTACCGCCCTCAGTTTGCTGGTTGTGTAGCAAGGGCTGTATGCGATCTAAGGCTGCGGCAAACTTTGCGGTGACAGTTTCCCTGGCTTCAAACTCTTCCCAGAGTAAACGCAACTCGCTTCCTTGATCTGCTGGCAAAAGTCCGAAGAGTCGCAATGCCGCCTGAGCTTCCCTCGTTGCCTTGCTCTGATTTGCTTGTACATCATAGCAGAAGGTGTCACCCGCATCAATTTCTACCAAATCGTGAATCAGCAGCATTTTGATGGCATGCAATAAGTCAACCCCCTCTGGAGCATATTCTGCTAATACGATCGCCATCATCGCCAAATGCCAAGAGTGTTCTGCACTGTTTTCCTGACGAGAGCGATCGGTGAGCAAGGTTTGGCGGATCACCTGCTTCAGTCGATCAATTTCGATGATGAACTGTATTTGTTGAGTTAGTCGGTTGATTGACATTTGAATAAGAGTGAAAACTTCCGGATCTAATATTTTCTTACAAAAAATGTAGAGACGCACGAGCGGCGCGTCTTTGCTATCATCTGGCAAGAGTTGAGTGTGCGTTATGCGATCGCACAAGGAAAAAAATCATGCCAAAGAAATTATTATTACTCAGTAATTCAACCAATTTTGGGGAAGATTATCTGTTTTATCCCCGTCAGGAAATTCAAGAGTTTTTAGGAACTTCTGTCAAAAGAGTATTATTTATACCCTTTGCTAGCGTGACTTTCACTTATGATGAGTATACTGAAAAAGTTGGCAAAGCCTTTAAATATATAGATTATGCCATTGATGCTATTCATGTATCTGAAAATCCTCATGAATTGCTAAACAAAGCAGAAGCCATAGTAGTTGGTGGTGGAAACACTTTTCATCTCGTTCACTGGCTACACAAAACCGGAGTTATCGAAGCTATAAGAGAAAAGGTAAACAACGGAACACCTTATATTGGATGGAGTGCAGGCGCAAATGTTGCTTGTCCTACAATTAAAACAACAAATGATATGCCAATCATTGAGCCTGTAAGTTTTAATGGGTTAAATCTGGTTCCTTTTCAGATAAATCCTCACTATACAAATATAGTTATACCAAATTTCAATGGTGAAACACGAGAAATAAGAATCAGAGAATTCTTAGTGTTAAATCCTAATGTGTATGTTGTTGGTTTGAAAGAGGGAACAATGTTGAAGATTGAGGGACACTCAGTCAAATTAATTGGTAATCAGACAATGTGTTTATTCAAGTTTAATCAACCAATTATTGAATATGATTCCAATACCAATTTAGACTTTCTTTTAAAAGATGAGAAATAAATTGTTAACATGGTTGCTAATAGCTAATTGCTAATCGTAGTCAGGCAATTAGCCATTAGCTATTAGCTATTAGCAGTTATCCTACTTGGCAGTTGATTTTGCGATCGCTCCTAATTGTAAACTTGGTGGATAACTACCCGACTCTTTAATTCGCTTAATTTCAGCATCAGTTATCCGCAAATTTAACTTTTGTGCTACTGCTTGCACAATGTCTCCCCGGTCAATCATACCAGAGACAGATCCAGCAGGACTCAGCACGGTAATGCGCGGTAACTGCTCATTTTCCAGCTTGTTTATCACCTCCACTAAGGAAGTTGACTCAGCAACAGTGGGAATTTCTGTCAGGGGATGCACAATTGTTTGCAGGGTTTGGGTTTCCCATTGACTCCGTTCCACCACCCGTAAATCATCTATGGAAACTATGCCTCGGTAACGTCCATCACTTTCGGCAAAATAAACCTGTGGGGTGGTAGATTCCAATAAGTATAAGTCAGCAAAGGAACGTAAGGTCTGGTCAGCATCGACTACACGAAAGTTGCGGGTCATGGCATTGGCGGCAACTAACTCTAGTAAGGTTTCTTGTAAAATGGTCACGCGTTCATAGCTGCTGGCGTTGCGGACGCCAAACCAACCCAACAGAGAAATCCACAAACCTGTGACTAATTCACCTGTCCTGTAATCGACTACCAAGCCCAAGACCATAGCACCATAACCCAAAATTTGCCCCGCCTTTGCTGCTAACCGTACAGCTTGAAAGCGGTTTCCTGTTGCTTTCCACAGTGCTGCTTTTAAAACTTGTCCCCCATCTAGAGGTAAGCCAGGAATCAGGTTAAATAGTGCCAAAACCACGTTAATTCGCGCTAAATCGCTGACCATCATATTAGCTGGACTGGCTGACGGCAAAATTGAAGCCAGCAGGAGGAGTACTAAAAACAGTGCAATACTAACTGCTGGACCTGCGATCGCTACCTGAAACGCTTCGCCGGGAGTTTTGGATTCTTCTTCAATAGCAGCAATGCCGCCAAACAGAAACAGGGTTATTGAGTTAACTTTAATGCCTTGCGATCGCGCTACCAAGCTATGACCCAACTCGTGTAACAACACCGAACCAAAGAGTAGCAGTGCCATCACTATCCCAGCACTCCAAGCTAGAACAATTCCCCATGCTTGGTAAGCTACACCAAAGTTGAGGGTTGCTAATCCTAAGATTATAAACCATAAAGGGTCTAAGAACAGCGGAATTCCGAATAAAGACCCGATTTTCCAATTTGTTTGCATAACATTAACCTAAAATTAAATATTTTTAGTAGTACACACCCACGGAAAAACGTTAGTTTTTATACATATATAGTTGGGCTGCATCAACACTGTTTTGCTGATATAGGAAAATTAGCATTCTTCTTGAGTGAGATACTCTAATTTCTAGGATAGACAATTACAGTAGGGGCGAACGGCTGTTTGCCCCTATGGCGATTTAAGAATTAATAAACTGAGGCGGTAGACCATACTCTTCAGGATAAGCCTGGAAGGTATGGTCTACCGCCTCTTGAGTGCCTCAGTATGTGATAGCTTAAGAAATTAAATCTATAAAACGCCGAGATTTGTCAATCCTAAAACGGCACCAATGCCAATCAGGTGACCTGTGCTCATTGCGGCGAGGAATGTACCAACGCTGGGATTATTAAACAGCGCGGGGAAAGGTAGGGGCATTTTAGTACCAACATGAGGATAGCGAACTATCCGGGGAATAATCAAAAGAGCTAATACACTAGCGCCAATGATAATTGGTGAGCCGGACCAGTCCCATTCGGTGCCAGTGTTGGCAACAGTAGATTGAACTGCGAATAAGATAGATGAAATCACGGTTTTTTCTCTTACACAAATAAATTGACTTGGGTGTAGAGACGCAATAAATCACATTTCTACAGCCACTTCCATACTCTGCCTAAGAAAGCTATGGAATCTTCCTTCTTAAGGGAGGTTAAAATTGCTCTCTCAAGTTAGAGTGACAATAAAGATTATAAAATTTACAGAAAAAAAACCTAAAATTGTTTCAATACTTTAGAATTATTATTAAGATTGTAACAATATATTTAAATTTTTATGCGAATTAAGATTTGCGGCATCACTCAACCACAGCAGTCTACAGCAATTACCTCTCTCGGTGCCACAGCATTGGGATTTATTTGTGTGCCTACCTCACCCCGTTACGTCCAGGTAGCACAAATTCATGCCCTGGTGGAACAACTACCCGAAAAAATTGACAAAATTGGGGTTTTTGCCAACACTACTATTGAGAAAATTGCTCAAACAGTGGCTGATTCTGGATTGACTGGCGTTCAGCTGCACGGAGATGAATCCCTAGAGTATTGCCACTCGTTGCGCCAATCTCTGCCCAATGTAGAAATTATTAAAGCTTTAAGAATAAGCAGTCTTGAGGATCTTGATAAAGCGGCTACTTATACAAGCTGCGTGGATACGTTACTGCTAGATGCCTACCATCCGCAGCAACTGGGTGGTACAGGCAAAACTTTAGATTGGACTTTATTACAGCAATTTAACCCTAGTTGTCCTTGGTTTTTGGCGGGAGGACTAACTCCAGATAATATCGTGGAAGCCCTGAGTCAGGTTAAACCTAGTGGTATTGATTTATCCAGTGGTGTAGAACGTGCCCCAGGAGATAAAGATTTGGATAAGGTTGCCAAGTTGTTTAAGAAATTGGGGAGTAGGGAGTAGGGAATTCACCACTCCCCACTCCCCATTCCCCACTCCCTAAAAAAAGGCTGCTTTGTGGCGAATTAAGCTGAAAAATTCTTCGCGGGTTTTCTGATCCTCTTGAAACACACCCACCATTGCACTAGTGACAGTCCAGGAACCGGGTTTTTGCACACCTCGCATCGCCATGCACATATGGGTAGCTTCGATGACAACCGCAACTCCTTGGGGTTCTAGAATTGTCTGAACTGCTTCGGCAATTTGGCGGGTAAGCCTCTCCTGCACTTGTAAGCGGCGAGAATACATCTCGACAATTCGAGCCAGTTTACTCAGTCCCACAACTTTTTGGTTAGGGATATATGCAACGTGAGCTTTGCCCATAAACGGTAACATATGGTGTTCGCACAGGCTAAACATATCTATATCCCGAACTAACACCATCTCGTTATGACCTTCATTAAAGATGGCGTCGTTAAGGATTTCTTCTAAAGATTGATTGTAGCCACTCGTAAGAAACTGCATTGCTTCCGCCACCCGCTTGGGTGTTTTCAGGAGTCCTTCGCGGAGTGGATCTTCCCCAACACCCACCAATAGTGTCCGCACAGCATCCATCATCTGCTCTATGTGTTCTTCTCCTGGCGGGTGAAAATCAGCTTGTCGCCCGTTATGAGTGTTGCGATCTGGTCTTGTGTTGATGGCTTCTGCCAAGTCGGGAATTAGCGGAGATTGAGAGCAATTGGAACCGTTGTCACGAGCAATAGTCATGATCTCAGTCTTGATTTAAGTTGCAGTGGTTGAAAAAGTCAAAGAATTATGAAT
>CAZZYE010000070.1:10283-15589 GCA_964658145.1 uncultured Stigonema sp. | reverse complement strand
CGTGGTCGTGGTCATGATCGTGGTCATGCTTGTCTACAGCGTCAAAATATTTGTCAGTCTCAAACAGACCGACGCTCAGAATTAAGGGTAGTGGCACTTGACTACGCGTAGTGCGGATAATTCTCGCGCCTTCCTTAACTTCCTGAATTTTTGCTTCCAACGCTTCGAGTTCTGCCGGAGGAACTAAATCCGTTTTATTAAGCAGAATCACATCACCATAAGCTATCTGACTGTGAGCTGCCTCAGAAGTGAATAAATCTAGGCTGTAATTTGCCGCGTCTACTACTGTAATAATCGAATCTAGACGGGTCAAATCCCGCAACTCTGTACTCAGAAATGAGAGAGCTACTGGCAGTGGATCTGCAAGCCCAGTTGTTTCCACAACTAGATAATCTATCTTTTCTGGGCGTTCTAAAACTTTGTAAACGGCATCTACCAGATCATTGTTGATAGTGCAGCAGATGCAACCGTTGTTTAGCTCCACCATGTTCTCGTCTGTGGAGACAATTAACTCGTTATCGATGCCAATTTCGCCAAATTCATTTACCAAAACAGCAGTTTTTAGACCCTGCTGATTGCTCAGGATATGATTGAGTAAAGTCGTCTTACCGCTACCGAGGAAACCTGTAATAATTGTTACTGGTAGTTGTATCGGTGTATCCATTGCTTGAGATTCGGAAGTAACTGCTGATTGCATAGCGCTGCTGTTAAAAAGTCAAAACTAGAAATGTAGCGCAGAGAGTACAGAAAACACTAGCATAGGGATGTTGGTATTTCATCCCAGATGCTCTCCCCTATTATTACCTATCTTTATTTCAGTATTGCTTAGCTATGACCCTAACCGTTTACAATACCCTTACCCGGCATCAAGAATCCTTTAAAAGTATCGAACAAGGATTGGTTAAGATGTATTGCTGCGGTGTGACAGTGTATGACTATTGCCATTTAGGTCATGCTCGTTCTTACATTGTCTGGGATACTATACGTCGCTATCTCCAATGGCGCGGCTATCAAGTCCACTACATTCAGAATTTTACTGACATTGACGACAAGATTCTCAATCGTGCCAAAGAACAAGGTACGACAATGGAGGCGGTGGCAAATCGCTTTATCGATGCCTATTTTGAAGATATTCGCCGCTTAAATGTGATGGATGCCGATCAGTATCCCCGCGTTACTGAAAATATTCCCGCAATTGTAGAATTGATTAAAGCCTTAGAGGCAAAAAGCTACGCCTACGCCGTTGGCGGTGATGTTTACTATAGGGTAGAGCGATTTCCTGCATATGGCAAGCTTTCCGGACGAGAACTGGAACAAATGCAAGCAGGTGCAAGCGGTAGAGTAGATCTTGAAGATCCGGAAGAGAAGAAAAAAGAACATCCCTTTGACTTTGCTTTGTGGAAAGCCGCGAAACCAGGAGAACCAGCTTGGGACTCGCCTTGGGGTAAAGGTCGTCCGGGATGGCATATCGAATGTTCGGCGATGATTCGCGCGCTTCTGGGTGAAACCATTGATATTCATAGTGGCGGCGGAGATTTGATATTTCCCCACCATGAAAATGAAATTGCCCAGTCGGAAGCGGCTATGAACCTTCCACTGGCGCGTTACTGGATGCATAACGGTATGGTGATGATTGATGGTAAGAAAATGTCCAAGTCTTTGGGCAACTTCATCACTATTCGGGAGTTGTTGGATCGTCCGGTTGACCCGATGGCGGTGCGGTTCTTTGTGCTGCAAGCGCATTATCGCAAACCGCTTGATTTTACTGATGATGCGATCGCCACTGCTGAACATAGCTGGAAAACCCTCAAAGAAGGTTTGCTATTCGGCTATCAGTACGGTAAACAATTAGGTTTTACAACCCTTTCGCTTGGGATAACATCAGAGGTGCTAGACCAAGAAATCATCCAACGGTTTGAAGAATCGGGAGATGATGACTTTAACTTTTCTGTGAGTTTAGCAGTGCTGTTTGAGCTGGCTAAAAATTTACAGCGAGAAGGAAATATCTTGGTGCATCAGGGGAAAACGGAGACGCCATCTGTAGAACTACAAAGACAGTGGCAGACATTAGTTACCTTAGCTGAAGTTCTTGGATTAGAAGCCAAAATGGAAGCTGAAACTCCTCAGAGTGGTGATTTAAGCGATGCGGAAATTGATGCGAAAATTCAGCTTCGTCAACAAGCACGTCAAACGAAAAATTTTGCTTTATCCGATCGCCTCCGTGACGAACTACACCAAGCTGGTATTACCTTGATTGATAGCCGTGATGGCACCCGATGGCATCGTAGTTAATTTAAATTGAATCATGTGGTCTGAACTCACAAAGGCGATCTCTAGTATCAATGTATCCGTAGATTGGCTGGGGATAAGAGTAGTAAAGGAAACATCTTTTACTCATAATGTTCGTGATGGCTTACCCCAAAACAACGGCAAATCCTCCACTACTGGAGCCATGCTCGAAGTTATGGTTGACGGCTGTGTAGGCTATGCAGCTACCAATTCCCTGCAACTACAGTCCCTGCAAACTGCTGCTGAATCAGCGTATAAACAAGCACTTATAGCTAAAAAGTGGTGGATATATCCTTTTCAAGCAGCAAGAGAACGTCCTAAAGTAGTCGGTCAATATACTTCCCCGTTTCTCAAAACTTTGGATACTCTAAGCCCAGGAGAAATAAATGATTTACTTGTCCGCATTTGCCATACCTTGAAGGTTTGTGACCAAATTGTACAAACCGTAGCTAGCACCACTACCATCGAGAGAGAGACTTGGTTCGTTAGTAGCAACGACTCAGAAGTGTATCAAAAATTTATGTTTTTGGGTACTCATTACGGAGCTACAGCTCAAGATGGAGCGATCGTTCAGCAGCGCACTCACAACGGCTTGCATGCTAACTATTACCAAGGTGGACTGGAACTTTTCAAAGCAGCGGACTTATGGCGTCGAGTGCAGCAAATTGGCGAACAGGTCGTAGAACTGTTGACAGCAGACGAATGCCCGACCACTCGCACAAATCTCGTACTAGCCCCCGATCAAATGATGCTGCAAATCCACGAAAGTGTCGGGCATCCCCTAGAAATTGATCGGATTTTAGGAGATGAGCGTAACTACGCTGGGGGTAGCTTTGTCAAAAAGAGTGATTTCGGCAATTTGGTCTATGGTTCGCCGCAAATGAACATCACCTTTGATCCCACAGTACCTGGTGAATTAGCTAGTTATGGCTTCGATGATACAGGTGCTGTTGCCCGTCGTGAGTACTTAATTAAAGAAGGTATACTCCTGAGGGGTGTGGGTAGTCTGGAAAGTCAAGCAAGGTCTGGCGTTCCGGGGGTAGCCTGTGCTCGTGCTTGCTCTTGGAATCGACCGGCAATTGACCGCATGGCAAACTTGAATCTCGAACCAGGGAAAGCCACCTTTGATGAAATTATCGCTTCTGTAGAACACGGTGTGTACATGCATTCTAACCGCTCTTGGTCAATTGACGATCAGCGCTATAAATTTCAATTTGGTTGCGAATACGCTAAATTAATTGAAAACGGTAAGCTCACCAAAACCCTCCGCAATCCCAACTACCGAGCCACTACTCCAGAGTTTTGGGGCAACTTAATTAATGTCGGAAACTCTTCTACTTGGGAAATGTACGGCACTCCTTTCTGTGGTAAAGGAGAACCAAATCAGGCAATTTGGGTAGGACACGGTTCACCAGTTTGCGTATTTGCTAACACCGAAGTCTTTGGCGGCGGCGCTTGAAGATGAAAGGAGTACAGAAGAATTAAAAATGTAAAATTAAAAATTAAAATGAACAATTCCCAATTTTTAATTTTTACTTTTTAATTCTCAATTTCACCCATAATGCTTATGAAAAAAGAAGAATTGTCTGCTCTTGAAATCAGCTTTAACCAATTGATTGAAACTCTGCTGGATAAAAAAGAAGAAAGTGAACAATTCACTGTAAAATTGAGTAGTGAGCGGAGTCAATTTACTCGATTCAATCAAGCAAAGGTGCGACAAACAGGTTATGTTGCTGATGGTTGGATCGAACTGACTTTGATGCAAAATCAACGCAGTAGTTTTCGGCAATTTGCTTTTACCGGAAATTGGGAAGTCGATTGGGAAGGGGCATATAAAGCTTTGCAGGAGCTACGTGAAGAAGTTCCCTTGTTACCCGTCGATCCGTATTTAGTGTTGCCATCAGGAACAAATATCAGCCGAGAAATACATTCGGGGAATTTATTGGCAGTAGAAGCAGTAGTGCCAACGGTACTGGAAGTAGTTGAAGAATTAGATTTTACAGGCTTTTATGCTGGGGGGCTTGTCGTTAAAGCTTATGGGGATTCCTGCGGTCAAAAACACTGGTTTGCTACTGATTGTTTTACGTTAGATTACTCGATATTCACCACTGAAGGACAAGCAGTAAAAGGCATTTTTGCAGGTAGTGATTGGAATAATGAAGCTTATACAGCCCAAATTAATTACGCGAAAAAACAATTAGAATTACTTTCTCATCCAGCTAAAGAATTGCCACGAGGACAGTATAAAACTTATTTTGAGCCATCAGCAGTTGCTGATTTATTGGCTATGCTTTCTTGGGGAGGAGTGAGCGAAGCTGATTTACAACAAGGAGGTAGTGCTTTAGCTGCGCTGTGGCGTCAAGAAAAGCAGTTGTCTCGTGCATTTAGTTTGAAAGAAAACTTTCGCCGGGGATTGATGCCGCGATTTAATGAATGGGGAGAAATGGCAGATCCGGAGTTACCTTTAATTGAACAAGGGGTTTTGATAAATACCTTGGTGAATTCTCGCACAGCCAAGGAATATCAAAAAACTGCTAACGGTGCTAATGGTTATGAGTCTTTACGTGTACCAGAACTGAGTATAGGGAATTTAGGATTTGAGCAGATTCTACCTAGTTTGGAAACGGGGTTATATGTATCGAATTTGCATTACTTAAATTGGAGCGATCGCCCCGCTGGTCGAATTACAGGTATGACCCGTTATGCCTGTTTTTGGGTAGAAGGTGGCGAAATTGTTGCCCCTATTGAAAATTTGCGTTTTGATGAAAGTCTTTATCGCTTCTGGGGAGAAAACTTGGTAGACCTAACCAATTTTCAAGAATTCATCCCCGAAGTAGGAACATACGAAGGACGCCAACTTGGAGGCAGTATGGTTCCAGGTATGTTGGTAGAAGATTTTACTTATACTTTGTAGTTTGAACGCACATCTTGCATCTACCCAATACACCGCTAGGATAAAGTAAATTAGACATCTCCGAAAATTAATTATGCGTTCGTTAAAACCGAAGGTTGGGGGG
>CAZZYE010000070.1:0-10273 GCA_964658145.1 uncultured Stigonema sp. | reverse complement strand
AACGGCCTTTCGCCCCTACATCATTTCTGGAGATGTCTATTATTCTCTGTGTCGTTTCAAATTAGGGAAAAGATACCATTCTGATCTAAACGCTTCATATAACATCGCTGCTCGTTATTGGTATGCGGTAATTATGGGTGACGCAAATTATTCTAGAGTGTACGAAGGCACTCATTTCCCACGGCACACTGAGGACGCCAGTAACTCTGGGTACGTTGAGATGTATCCAATATTGTGGGGTGGGCATCCTGCCCGCCCAGTTCATAGGACGCAAAGGATGCCCATCCCACAAGAAATAGTTGGAGATTTTTTTAATTGGAAGTCCCTAAAAGAACTCATTGCTTGATAAAAATTATTTATTTTCCAAAATGGATAGTAGCCTAATTTCTCAAGCCATTCAAAGATTGAGCCATATGTCTCGGCTCAATGTTCAAACCAGTTGGCGATATTGCGAATCAGATGTTCCCGACGCCAGTATCAGCCTGACTACAAATTTTTTGAGATTGCCGACGCCTGAACTCAATGCCAAAGGACACATTACTATACCCCCTGGCGGTCAGGTGTTATGGCTTGCTCAACAATTCTTCATTCCCCAAGATTTGCATGGCTATCCTTTGACGGATTTAGCATTACGGCTGGTGCTGACTTGGTGGGCACAAGACGCCCAGATTTTTGTCAATGGCTCTTTGTTGCAGCAAGGAGATTTGTTTGATGCAACAACCAGGGTTTTGCTTAGTCCATCTGTAAAACCAGGAGAGGAGTTTTTCGTTGCATTGCGGTTGGTTAGTCCAGTTAATGATACAGGGGCGTTGATGCGATCGCTGTGCGTGTATGAGTCTACTAGTGATGAACGGCTTGAACCTGGTTTTGTCGCTGATGAGTTAGCCATATTGCAGCGCTATGTAGAAACCGAGGCACCAGAAAAATTGGACTCCATTATAGCAGATGTTGCGGAGATTGATTGGGCAGCACTGCCAGATGGTCAAGCCTTCTCGCTTTCGCTCCTACGCCTACGCCAAAACCTCACAGTGGTAATTGATGAATTGCCACTACTACAACAACGTCGCATGTTGTTGCTGGGTCATTCTCACCTAGATCTGGCATGGTTGTGGCCGATCAGTGAAACTTGGGAGGTTGCTGTTCGCACTTTTGAATCGGTTCTAAAGCTACAGCGAGAGTTTCCCAACTTGATTTACTGTCATTCCAGCCCAGCTTTGTACGCCTGGATTGAACAGCATCGCCCAGACTTGTTTGCTGCTATTCAACAACAGGTTGCTCTTGAGCGATGGGAAGTTGCAGCCGGGATGTGGGTTGAGCCAGATCTTAACCTAATTAATGGCGAATCGATTGTGCGACAGATCCTTTACGGTCAGCGTTATGTGCTCGAAAAGTTTGGGCGGTTGAGTACAGTTGTATGGTTGCCGGATAGTTTTGGCTTCTGTGCGACTCTGCCCCAAATTCTCAAACTTGGAGGGATTGAATACTTTGTCACCCAGAAACTGAGCTGGAATGATACCACAGAATTTCCTTACGGAGTTTTTTGGTGGCGATCGCCTGATGGCACTCAGATACTCAGCCTCATGTCTAACTCTATCGGTGAAAGCATCGACCCCATCAAAATGACTAACTACGCCCTTGACTGGGAAAAGCAGACTGGGTTGAAAGACGCCCTCTGGCTTTTTGGATGTGGAGATCATGGTGGCGGTCCCACCCTAGACATGTTAAATGTGGCAAGCCGATGGCAGAAATCTCCTTTTTTCCCACGCCAAGAGTATACCACAGCCAGTGCCTATTTGCAACAAATTAGCACTCAGCAGTTTCCTGTCTGGAATGATGAACTGTATTTTGAGTTCCATCGTGGCTGCTACACCACTCATGCTCTTCAAAAGCGTTGGAATCGGCATTGTGAAGGGTTGTTATACCAGGCAGAACTGTTTGCTTCTTTGGCAACTCTGAGCGCTAAGGTAGCTTACCCCAAGGCTGAATTGTCAGACGCTTGGAAAAAGGTGTTGTTTAACCAATTCCACGACATTCTACCGGGAACGTCGATTCCCCCAGTTTATGTAGATGCAAACCAGGCTTGGCAATTCGTGGATCGAGTTGGTTCGGAGATATTAGATAGTTCACTTAGAGCGATCGCATCCCGAATTGCCTTTCCCCCACCGCCACAGCCAGACGCCTTGCCGATTATCGTTTTTAACCCCCTGAATTGGCAGCGCAAAGAAGTCGTCGCTGTCCCCTTAGAAAGTGGGGACAACGAAGGTCATTACTGGGAAATTTACGACTTGGAAGGACACCAACTACCATCCCAGGTGTCTGACGGATCGGTACTCCTATTTCTAGCGACTGATATCCCATCAGTCGGCTATCGGGTCTTTTGGCTATGTCGTCAACAGACTGCAAAGCCAAAAGACGCGATTTTTCCCTCAGAATTTGACTTGAAAGACACAGAAAAATGCCAACCTAATATCAGTACATCAATCTCAGAGAATGAAAAAACTCTGAATAAAAAAGATTGGATTTTAGAAAATGAATTTTTGCGGGTAATTGTTGATTCTAAAAGTGGTGAGTTTTGCAGTATTTTTGACAAGGTTAATCAGAGGGAAATTGTCAGTCAAGAAGGATGTAATCAGTTGCAAGGATTCCAGGATAGTGGTCAATATTGGGATGCTTGGAATATTGACCCAAACTATGCCAAACACCCTTTACCCCCAACCCATCTGAAATCTATCGATTTGGTAGATCTTGGACCAGTGCAACAGCGTTTGCGGGTGGTGCGACAGTTGGGTAAATCTGAATTCTGCCAAGATTACATACTCTCAGTTGAGTCGCCGATTCTCAAAATTGTAACTAATGTAGACTGGCAAGAGCGCCATGTACTAGTAAAAGCGGCTTTCCCGCTAACCCTAGAAGCGGATTACGTCACTTATGAGATTCCCTGCGGTGCTATCCGGCGTCCAACCCGACCTACAGAACCTAGAGATCTGGCAAAATGGGAAGTTCCTGCTATGCAATGGGCAGATTTGACCCAGGAGATGGGGAATGAGGCTTCTGAGCTTCCTAGCAATTCCCAATGTCCCAATGGGTACGGTGTGAGTTTGCTGAATGATTGCAAATACGGTTACGATAGCCAATCGAATCAATTGCGCCTAACTCTACTACGTAGTCCAAACTGGCCCGATCCAGAGGCTGACCGAGGTGACCATGAATTTACTTACGCCGTCTATCCTCACTCAGGCAACTGGCAGGCAGCCCACACGGTGCGACGCGGCTATGAACTGAATCTACCACTTCAAGTGATGATGTGCCAGGGTCTAGAGGCTACTACAATAGCGGATTTACCGCCAGTTGGTCGATTCTTGGATTTATCAGCCCAGAATCTAGTCTTAATGGCGTTCAAGCAGTCCGAGGATGACGCCCAGCAGTGGATTTTACGGTGTTATGAATGCGACGGAGATCCAGCCGAGTTGTCGTTGCAGAGTGACTTAGGGTTAGCAGCAAGTCACCCTGCCGATATATTAGAGCGAGTCACTCAGCCCTCTGAGCAATTGCTTGAGGAAAAGACATTCAGCGTTTCCCCGTGGAAGATCCTCACTTTATACATCAATCAGCAAATCGAGTAGGTTGTAGGACTGACGCATTGACAGAAATAGTAAATCTCTGCGTCCGGATTTTTCCCGTAGGGGCGCGGAAACCGCGCCCTTACAATGTGGTCAATTCTGTAGTTCATGCGGAGAGTATTCGTAAATGCTCTCAATCTCACTTTCGGCTTTATGAGTGAGTTGGTAAGCTGCCATTCTTTTTAAGCCTATCTTCTAGCCGTTTCATAATATCGTGTACCGTGGATGTACTGACACCACTATCCAGCCCTTCCTGAATAAGCGCAAGCAAATCCTGTTCTGCTTGTCGCTTGTCCTGGTCACGGCGTATCAAATCACGGAAGTATTCGCTGTCATTTCCATAGCGTCCGCTTTCAATTTGAGCCTTAATCCACCCATCCATCGCATCAGGAATGGTAATCGTTTTACGAGTCATAGCCATTATGCTTATGAAACTTGCATCGCTTCCCGGCACGATGGGAAGGGCAAGACCTGAACTCATGCCAGATGTGCGGAGTTTTCCGCATTAATTTAGGAACGAATCGCACAGCGTAACTTTCTGTACGATTGCTTATCTACCCCCATAAACGATAGTTCTTACCCTTCCAGAGCCTGCATAACAATATGTGGGGCTTTCTCGATTACACGGAGATACGACCGCGTTGCCGTATCGGGATATTTAGCCCCTTGTTCCCAATCCCGTAACGTGCCTAAAGGAACATGAAATTTCATGGCGAACTGCTCCTGCGTCATGTGAAGCTTCTGCCGAATTTCCTTAAGGTCAGGAACGCGCCTGAATTTCTTCAACTCCTCGTCAGTCAGAGGCGGGTTGTCAAGGTCTGCCACGGCAGCCGCTTCGATTTCTGACTCTGTCATTGCACTAACAATAAAATAACACTTATCAGGCAATTGAGCACTATGTCTAAATACCACGATGGTCATCAGATGACCAAGGATTAACGATTACAACCCCTGTCCCAGCAAAATCTTTTTCGTTACGGGTGACAAGTGATAGAGAGTTTTGAAGTGCGATTGCGGCAATGAGAGAATCCATGACAGGTAGAGGTCGCCCATTCTGTTCTAGTTGCCCGACTAAATTTCCCCACAACACCATTGTTGAGACATCTATACTTAAGATTCTTTGTTCAAAACGATTGGGTAGGATTTCATTCAGCCAATTTGTTAGAGATTCTTTCCGCTTATATGCGGTAATTTTGCTGATGCCTTTAGCAATTTCGCCAATTGTGATCACACTGAGGTAAAGTGCTTCTGGCACTTGGGCATCTAGCCAATCTAAAACTTGTTGATTTGGTTGTTTGGCAACAAATTCGGAAATCAGGCAGGTATCAAGGAGGTAAGTCAAAATAATTCGTAATTGATAATTCGTAATTCGTAATTACAATCAGTGTTCGCAAGAACCCTCAACTGATTGTAGACCACTAAATTTTTAATGAGCGTGGTTGCTCTGTCCCTTTTAATTACGAATTACGAATTAGTAATTATTTGGTCATGGGGTGAAGGCATCGGTCTTTAGGCTGCGATCTCGGCTCAGGTCGAGTTCTTCGGGGAGTTCAGCTAGAGGGGATTGACGGAAGAATTCTGAGAGTTTGGAGGGTTGGTCTGGGTGGGTGTTGTTATTCTGTGTAGTCAGGCTTTGGGCAAGGAGTTGGATAATATAGAGTTTATCGTTGGGGGAAAGCTTTATGAGTTGTTGTTCGAGTTCTGGGATAGCCATGATGAGGTTTCAGTGGAGGATAAATTTATTCTACTTTCAGCGTCAGGGGTTAATCTAGTTGAACTCGTTTTTTACCTAGCTGCGGATAATACTCCTTATCAGTTTCGCCAAGTCGAAAATACTAGGACTTACGCATTGACAGAGACAACCATCGGATTACAAAATTAGCAACTTTACTAAATGGATTCAGCAGGATGTCACCGAAGTTGGTATTGCAAACCAATTGGTTGAACTCGGTGTCCCCAAGCAGGACATTTTTTTGGGGTTTAAGCCGCCAAAGATGCGTCAGTACAACGAATTTGCTGTGGGGTAGTGTCGCTCTTTTTCAATTTTTGACCTCTACATTCACTTAGCCTACCAATCTCTTGTGCGATCGCGGCTTTGTCGGTTTGTACAGAAGCTGCAGGTTTCATTACGAAAGTAGGGCATTTCAAGCACTCATTGTCGCACAGCAAATACAAATTTGTCGCATAACACAAGCAAATTTCCCGAAAATTCGCGGATCGTATGCAAATTTCTGGAATTATAAGTAAGATTTCCGACAAAATCCATACAAATCAATATTTACAGCCCTTTTCTTCATGTCTGTCCTGAGTATTAAAGCGTTCGCATCCTTGGAAAGACCTACAGCAAACATAAACTTTTTCATTTTCTTCAATTTGAAAAAAGTTCCCACAGTTTGTCTGGCACGCTACCTCCTTCAATCAGAACACCGATTTCACGAACACGCTTAGCTTTGTTGGAAGGATCGCCGGATAAAAAATTGTAGCTACTAACAATCGCCATGTTATCCACAACAATAACTTTAGAATGTAAACCCTCTTTGTACTTCAACTTACCTTTGATACCTTCAACTTGCTGTCTAAAATCTGTTTCTTCGTTACCCAACCTTTCCGAATCACCGTACAGCACGATTGGGGTGATGGGTTCTAGCTGTTCTAAACGTTTTTGCAGAGGCTCTATTAACCGGAAACGAGCTACTTCTTTATTAGGGTCAATTTGATGGGATACCACAATGCAACGTCGTTGGGCTTTGCGAAGGTATCGTCGCATCAATCCCTCATGCTCATTGGCGTATACGATGTGAACCTTGCAGACCTGCATATCCGTTGGCTCAGTCATTTCGTCCGTACTGCCCTGGACTATTTCGCATTCCAGAGTCTCAGCGATTCGTTGCCAGTGATTAGGAGCATCTGATGACAAGCGGCTTCTTTGACCAGTGTCCCACAAACTAGCAACTGAGCGAGATAAGTCTGCTACCAACCCTTGATGGTGTAAGCATACAGTGACATCGCTACCAAATTTGTCAGCATTGGTTCCTACTTCCGTGGGTTTAGATAGCCAGTTATATGAACCCACATAGGCTCTGTATCCATTGTCAGAGTCGTAAATTAGTAGTTTGGCATGAGAATCTGTAGCTACTTCATTAATACGCAAATTTCCGCCTTGCGCTTTTTTAGCTTCGTTTTGAAGTGTATCAAGCCATTCTTTTGTTCTTTTTTCTGATTGGTTTGTAGCTCGATATCCCCAAAGTAAATCTACATGAACGCCCCGACGCAAAGCATCAAGCACCCACTCCCTTACATTTGATAAATTGTCTATGTTAAGAAATGCTGAGGCAATCAGGATAGTAGACTTAGCTTGAATCAAAGCTTTTTGCAATTGTTCAATATGGGCGCAGTGAGTTATTAGTAAGTCTTCCAAATGTATCCAGGTTGAATAAGTACCGGGCAATACTTTTTCTGTCTCTCTTTTGCGCTCCAGTTGTCGAACTTCGAGAAAGCTTTTTTTTGCCTTATCTGGGTACTTACAGGCAAACTCTTCCGCTTCTTCCAATAAAAACTCTTTTAGACTGCCTTGCCAACAATCCGGCAATCCAATTACTCGTTTTTCTTCAAGGTCAGCATTCACTACTAGCCAATAATAGTCCTGAGATATAAGCTTTGGGGGCGCTATAAAGCGAATGCGTTCACCCTTACCTTTGGGAAGAAAATGTTGTACCTGCTCTATGCCAAGATTATTATCTGCAAGCCTAGCAGGTAGTTTACACGCAAATTCCCAAATCTTTTTGTCATCAAGTTCCCCCTTATTTTTGTAGATAATTTCACTAGGCGAAATAATCCCTCCTGTGAAACGTTCCATAATGATAAAAGCTTCCTTAGAACTAATGCCAGTACCTGGTGGTAGCTTATCATCTGACGAGTCTAAGGCAGCTTTGCCTTTGGATGTAAGTATGAAACTGCCTTCTGGGTCATTACTAATAGCAATCCAGCCAGCTTGGGCAAGCGTAACCAAAACTTCTACAATCAGTCGATTGGGAAGGCAAAAGATATTTTGTAAATCATTTATTGTGCGTGCCTCTTCTTCTCTAAAAGCACTAAGCACCAATTGCTCCAATTCAGAATAGGGGCGTCCAGTTCCAATTTCGTAATTTACCTTGTAGCGATTCAATGCTAGTAGCAGCGTTATCATATCAATCTTCTCCGTCCTTGACGATTTCGCTGTAGGGTATTTTGATGGCACGTCCGTCGTCGAATGCCTCAGTTAACATTTGCAAAATGTTCTTCCATTCCCTTTGGGAGTCAGAAGGGTTGTCGATGTTAACACCTTGCAAATACCATTCAAAAAACTGCCAACACCCAACTAGCACCAGCATCTTCTCGGCGCGCGATAGCATTACATTGAGGCGTTTTACTTCCTTAAGAAATCCTAAGCCATTAGGCAATCCGTCTTGAGACAATAGGCGGTTGTTGCGAACCAAGCTGATAATAACACAATACAGTTCAGTTAGGGTTGAACGGTATGAATTTCAGGTGTGTAGAGACGTTGCATTGCAACGTCTCTACATCGGTAGGTAAACAACTACTGAACCATATTGAATTATAAGATGTTACATCCACAGATTATTCTTCCCCCTTGACCATCCACACCAGGAAGCCGAGAATCTGATCTACTGGTGGTAGCGAGTAGTCAGTTAGGTCAATCGTCACTGTTTGTCTTTCGAGCTTCATGAAGCGCCATTGAGTACCACTGCTGACAGTACCGTAGATGGTAGAAATTATATTGTCGGAAGTTTTGTTAAAGCGTTGAGCCGCCACCATCTCCGCCAGACATTGTCCTAGTCCTTCGTTGAGGTCAGCTTTTTTAGCCTCAGTCACCACCACAACAGGGGCTTCAATAATAAGTTGTTCGGGAGAACGGCTGATCAAGAAGTCAACATAGCCAGTCAGGTCACAAGTTGAATCTACATTAAACTCTCGTCCGGAGAATAAACTGATCTGACGATTGAAGATCCGCCTGACTTCTTGGAGCACTGGATAAACAATGGCTTCAGATCTAGCCTTTTCGGAGCCAACAGCGATAGTCCAAGGTAAATCTTCCAGTTCGCTCGCCAATCTGGGGCTGGGGTAAATGGATTCAATCTCTGGGAAGAACCGCAGACCTTCAACGATCGTGAGTTCAAAAGCCTTCTTTGCCTTGCTGAGAGTGAACTGGCTATATGGCATGGAGTTCGTTTGGTACTGGCATAGTGTAACCATATTTTATACTACATAAAATTTTACTATACTGTTACACTGCAAAACCTAGACGCCTCACACTAGATGAAACGTTTTGAAGAGCGCTGGCTTAAACTATATCCTTTTTTCTCCCCTACCTCCCGTACAGACGTTCCGCCGGAACGTCTCTTCCCCTACTCTATTTCTTCTTAGCAGGGGTTGAATTGCGTTGTGGTGGGGCATCTGGATGCAGTTGTTGTCGTCCGTTACGAATTATACGCAACATATCGCTCAGGTGCTGCTCAATATTTTCTAGGACACTATCAGCGTAATTATCGGCTCCCTGTTCAATTGCTTCAGCTTCTGCGATCGCTCTTTGCTGCATTTGCTCCAACTCTTGCTGACATTGACGTCGTCTTTGGTCAATTTCCGCCAAAGTTTCTTGCAGCATCGCCTCAGACTCTTGTGCTACTTGTCGTCGCAGTTCGGCGGCTTCTCGTTCTGCCTGTCGAATGATGTCGCTTTCATCCAAAATTTGCGCTCTTTTGGCTTGTGCTGCGTCAACAATTTGCTGCCCATACTCTTCTGCTTGTAGAAGAATTTCCTCCTTTTGTGCTATAATCGCCGCTGCTTCCTGAAAAGCTGCTGGCAAAGAAAGCCTGATGTAATCAAGCTGCTCCAGCAGCTTTTCTTCATCCACCAACGTGCGTCGGATCAGCGGAATCCGCGGATTAGCGAGAATTATTTCCTCTAAGTGGTTGAGTTCCTGCTGAATCTCTAAGCTTCCTGATTCTTCGGTAAATTCTTCAGGGGTGAGATGACTTCCGTTTTGATTGGGTTCGATACTGGATGGTTCTGAGCGTAGCATTGGTAAATATCTAGGGCAACGTGCGGGGGAACAAGATGATCGACAGAGCCACCAAACCTAGCGACTTCTCTTACCACACTACTACTTAAAAAACTATACTCATTTGATGTTGCTAAAAAAACTGTTTCTATTTGAGTAAAAAGGGTTTTATTTGTGTGAGCCATCTGAAGCTCGACTTCAAAATCTGAAATCGCCCGCAAACCCCGCAGCAAGACTTGTGCTCCTTGCATTTGGGCGTATTGAACCGTCAGACCGTCGAAGCTGTCTACTTCGACATTTGGCAAATGTTGCGTAGATAAACGAATTTGTTCTTGCCGTTGTTCCACGGTAAACAGCGGCGTTTTGTTGGGATTCCGCAGGACAGCGACAATCACCATCGCAAACAGCCTTGAGCCGCGTTCGATGAGGTCTAGGTGTCCCAAGGTTATGGGGTCAAAGCTACCTGGATAAATAGCAATCACAATCGAATATGTCTCAAGCTTGTTTAGGTGATTATATCGAACCTCTGTTGCCTCACGAACTGCAATTTTAACTTTAGAAATAAATAATAAATGTAGGGGTCTGGGGGTGTAGG
>CAZZYE010000069.1:0-15734 GCA_964658145.1 uncultured Stigonema sp. | reverse complement strand
AGGTGTGGTTGTTGGCGAGCAAGATCAACAGGGATGGGTTCAGGCATTATCAGACTTACTGAATAGTCCGTCTCAACGCCAGGAATTTGTCGCCAAAGGCTTACATCGAGCGCACACGATTTACGCTTGGTCAGTTATTGCCAAACAACACTTAGAATTTTTTACCGAACTTTTGAACAGTCAAATTAAGTAGTTATGAAAGTAGCCATCCGGAATTCGCTAGCAGCATTTTTTCGCTATCTCCCCTATTTCAAGGGAAAGTATAGGTTAGGTCCAACACTGATACCTTTACTAAGTAAGTATGAAGTTGAAGAAGATTGTTTTGTGAAATTTCAAATGCGCGACGGCAGCATAATGCGTCTTGACCTGCGTAGCTTTACAGAGCAAAGAGCGTTTTTCTCTGGTGAATATGATGGCGGTATTATTCAGCGAATTTCTAGTATCCTGAAACCTGGAAGTACCATATTTGATATAGGAGCAAATGTGGGGTTTTATTCTATAGCGCTAGGTCGTCAGCTAAAAAAATTATCGTGTGACTCAAAATTATGGGCTTTTGAACCAGTTAAACCTAATTTTGACAGACTAGTTAACTTAGTTGAAATTAACAGATTACAAAATACTGTTTATCCCGTTAATACTGCTTTGGGAAATCAAGAAGGAGAAATCCAACTACACATGGTAGATAAATGTAATTATTCTACTACTGGCAATGCCGTTTGGCTTAGAGAAAGTCTGGCTGTCAAAGTAGAGCCTAATTGCTCATCGCAAATTACAACATTAGATACATTTGTAAAAAAGCACAATATTGAAGCATGCGATTTTATCAAAGTAGATATTGAGGGTGCTGAACTGGAGTTTCTTCAAGGGGGGATTAATTTTATAACTAGGAGTAGACCAATTATTTATGGTGAGTTTAGCCCATATTGGAGCAAAGAATTTGGGTATTCATTCATGGATGTAGCAGAGTTGGTAAGCTCTTGGGAATATAATTTGTATAAGCAGATAGGACGCAAAAACTTTGTCCAAATTAAGGAGCCGCAGGTAGGTATTGCAGATGTACTGATGGTTCCTCAAGAGCAATCATTTAGTACATTAGATGCTTTGGGCGTATTACATTAATGTGCAAAGTTGCTTGATGTTCTTTATCTTCCCATAAAAATACAGAATCAGTAACATGGCTCAACTGCGTCTTGCCGTTATCTGTGACTACCCTGAAGAAAACTGGCAAAGCATGGATCTGTGTGTCCAGATGCTGCTTAAACATCTGCAAGCCGAACACACTGCATCTATTCACTCCACACAGGTTTGTCCCTCATTTTGCTGGCGTTTTAAACAAATACCCAGGATAGGTAAAAAGCACTTTGCTTACAATGCCGATCGCCTACTCAACCGATTTTGGGATTATCCCCGTTATCTCAGCCAACAGGTAGCTGATTTCGATTTGTTTCATGTTACTGACCATTCCTACGCTCAGTTAGTGCATGTATTGCCCCCAGAAAGGACGGGAGTGTTCTGTCACGATATTGATGCCTTTCGCTCTCTGTTGGAGCCTGAGCAAGAGCCTCGACCAAGTTGGTACAAAGCCATGTCTTGGAGAATCTTGCAGGGTTTACAGTTATGCAAAGTTGTTTTTTATACAACTACAGAGGTCAGGAAACAAATTGAGCATTACAAGCTGTTAGATGCATCGCGCCTAGTGCAAGCTCCATTAGGTATCGCCTCAGAATTTTCCTTGACTCCTGAGTACGTCAGTATTGCTGACCAACAGATACTAGAACAAATAAGTGAAGCGCCTTTTTTACTACACGTTGGTAGTTGTATTCCCCGTAAGCGAATTGATATTCTTTTAGAAGTATTTGCTCAGGTAAGCGCCACGCACCCATTACGATTAATTAAAGTCAGTGGCGAGTGGACAGAAAGCCAAAAGCAGCAAATTACTCGACTCAATATCAAAAAGTCGATTATTCATCTACAAAGATTGCAGCGAACAACCATAGCAGCACTTTACCGTCGAGCATCAGCAGTGCTATTAACAAGTGAAGCAGAGGGCTTTGGTCTACCTGTCATTGAAGCCTTAGCTTGTGGGGCAGTTGTTGTTGCAAGCGACATTCCAGTTTTGCGTGAGGTGGGTGGAACAGCGGCGGTCTACTGTCCAACTGAGGATGTGTCAGCTTGGGTAAAGACCCTTGAGCAACTATTGGCAAACCCAACCAGCGTTCCTGTTCTCAACCTTCGTCTGGCTCAAGCCCAGAAGTATTCTTGGTCTACTCATACCCAGATTATTGCTCAAGCTTATTCAACAATGTCGAAAAACTTAACCCCATAACCTTCTTCAGAGCAAGGGAAGGGAGATAATTTCCCCCTCCCCTGTTAGGTCCGGGGGGTAGGGGGGAGAGGTCAAAACTAGCTGCGAAGCGAAACTACATGAAAATTGTCTTTGTGAATCCGGTGGGAGCGATTGGCGGTGCTGAAAGAGGGTTGCTGACTATCTTGGCAGCGCTACGTGCACAGCCCAGCCTTCAATTGTACCTAATTGTTGGCACTGAGGGACCATTGATAGAAAGCGCTCAAAACCTAGGAGTGCAGGTAAAAGTACTGAAGCTCCCAGACCAATTTAACCAACTAGGTGACAGTGCTTTGAAAGGCAATAGCAAAGTCATAACAGTATTGAAGTTGCTATTTAAACTAGGGATATTATTCCCCAACATTGGACACTATTTGGGCGAATTTCGCCAAGTTTTGTGCGAACTTAACCCAGACTTAATTCACTTAAATGGTGTTAAAGCTAATTTACTAACAGCCTTGGCTGGAGAGATGGGTGTACCTATTATTTGGCATATCCAAGATTTTTATGGTTTGCGACCGTTAATGGCACGGACTTTAAGATGGGCTAGCAGTCGTGCAACAGGCGCGATCGCTATTTCCGAAGCTGTTGCTCAAGACTCCAGAACCACACTACCTCGCTTACCTATAGAAGTAGTTTACCATGCCGTAGACGTAAATTCCATCTCCCCCACTCCCCCTCCAAGTTGGACTGGTAGCTACCTTTGCCCGTTGGAAAGGACATGATATTTTCTTGGAAGCCGCCGCGAGGTTAGTGCGATCGCGCCCTGAGTTAAATGTTCGTTTCTGCATTGTAGGCGGACCGATATATAAAACGCAGGGTTCCCAATTTTCTGAACAGGAGTTACGAAATAGCGCCTCACGACTTGGGATTGAAGACAAAGTTGATTTTTTGGGTTTTCAACAGAATATAGTAGAAATTTACCGTTGGTTAGATATTGTTGTTCATGCCAGTACTCAACCAGAACCATTTGGTCTGGCGATCGTCGAGGCGATGGCTTGTGGCAAACCTGTGATTGTCTCGCAGGCGGGAGGCGCAGCAGAATTATTTACTCATAATTATGACGCCGTTGGTGTTCCACCAGGTGAAGCTGCTGCTTTAGCATCAGCAATTGAGTATTTGCTTGACAATCCCAATCAACGTCAAAGTCTATCAGAAAACGCGAGGCTGACAGTCACTCAGCGTTTTAGCGACCAACGTTTAGGTCAGCAAATTCTTGCAACCTATAGGAAATTTGGAATATCGTTAAACAACGGTCATACTGTTTCTGTGTGAAAATGCGATCGGCAGTTTGTCCCCCCACCTGTCTCAATACTGCAAGGGCGATCGCAATTAATTTACCGATAAATCTTGTAGAGACGCGACCGATCGCGTCTCTACACACCTGAAATCCTAACCAACAACCTTCAAGTAAGATTACAGTTTGGAATCTGACTCGTTGAGTACGAATTATTGACAACAATGTTAATTACTCTGCCAAAAATTAAAAAAGCTAAACAAGTGTTTCTGCTCCAAGCAAAGTCCTTACTCCTCACCCAACGGTTTTATCTATTTGGCATTGTGACTACCTTAGCAGTGCTGCATCTGGGCATAGTTAAAAATCACCCCATTGAAACTCAGGAAATATCCTTTTATGCACTTGGTTGGGCAGGCATTATACTTTTGTTGTGGCGAACTCGTCGTCAGCATAATGAAAGTACAGCTTTGTTCTCTAGTTTATTCGGTTTAGTATTGCTATTCTTGGTAATTCTTAGACCCTTGAATCTATGGAATTTAGACTTGGCGCTTTTTCGATTTGGTCCAATTGTCGCAGCTTTAGGGTTAGGATTACTAGCTTTTGGCTTCCCAGGATTACAGCGTCAATGGCGCTCATTCTTGTTGTTGTGCTTGATGCTTTGTCCTTATGGCATCATCAACGATATTTTCGCCAATCGGCTCCACTTTAACCATTTAACTGCAGCCACCTCAGCTTTCTTGCTCCATTACATCGGGTTGAAAGCTATTTCCCATGATGCGTTGCTAAAACTACCTACAGGTCAAGTTGAAGTTCTCTATTTCTGCACTGGCGGTATGTTGATTGTGTGGCTGCTCAGACTCAGCCTACTGCTTATGGTGATCGTATTTCCCTTGACTTTTTGGCAGAGATTGGGATTAACTTTATGTGCCATAGGTACGGGATTTTTTGTTGGCTGTATTCGAGTAGCTTTGTTAGTTATTGTGGTTAATAACCACAGGCTGTTTGAATATTGGCACGGTCCAGTGGGAGCGCAAATTTTTCTTGCAGCAGCAACACTAACTTATGTAGCCCTCTGCAATTGGCTACTTCCATTAGAAAAATTGTACTCCAAAAAAAAGCACTACGAAACCTCTCCCCCAGCCCCTCTCCTACAAGGAGAGGGGAGTTCAAATCCCCCCTTCCCTACAAGGGAAGGGGGGTTAGGGGGGTTAGGTCAAGTAAAGTGGCGCTTACCTCTGCTGGTAACTACCTGGATAGGATTGGTGTTGGCTGCTATTTATCTGACAGCAAGCAAACGGCTACTACCTGCTTATATTCCAGATACAATTTCCCTTAATGGCTGGCAACAGGTATCAGCAACATCTCTTAACAATCAAAAATCAGATACCGCTACAACCCCTGATTTCCAACAGATGCTATCTAGCAAGCAGTATAGGTATGTCAAAAATAATCAACAACTGGAAATTCAGATGCGCTATTTTGTGAATACCAGAGGTGAGCCAAATCCCTTTTTAAGTCAGCAAACAAAAATCCCAGTTAAGGATAGCCAGAAAAACATTAAAAAATTAGATGGAATTGGCTATTACGAAATGAGAATAGAAGAGCAGCAAGCTTATCTGACAGCTTGTATTAATCCTCATGGGGGTAGCACTGTCACGTCAACTCAATTTATTCACAATCGCTACACTGATGATTTTACTTTGAGTCGTGTACTACCTTGGGTGTTTGGCAAAGAAGTTCTTAAAGACGATCGCTGTATATGGGCGCAGTTGTCTATTCCCTTGAATGGAGCAACAGCAATGGACGCTTATCAAATTTTAGAATCAGTTTGGGCTGATAATTACAGTACGTGGCAATCCCAGTTTCCTATAGCCTTTTAAACTCTGGCTTTCTTGGTTTCTACATTTCTAACTATAGGAATCCTAAATCATAGTGTAGGGTGGGCACTGCCCACCAGAACCTGGATTTGGTGGGCAGTGCCCACCCTACTACATATATTTCAAAAATCAAACATGATTCCTATAGCTTGCTGATATTTTCAAAAAACCTGTTCTAAGCAAAGCGATCGCCGCAACCACAACCTCGATTACTGGCTGATGCCAAAATTGAGCAGATATCCGTATTGCTACTGAGTGCAAACTGACAAATATTCAAATAGACTACAGGAACTGGGTTGGATACCGTTTACACCGTGGCACTACTTTTTCTTATCGCTCATTGGCAACCCTAGTAACAGAGCTGCTCTGGCGGCTGGATGACCTATACGATCTGAGGAATTATGCGTTCCGGCAAGGTAACTGATTCGACTTTACAAGCTACTCTCTGGATTTGTTAGGCAGGAGGAAATTGCATGCTGACATCTTACGATCCCCAACAAACAGCACAAATGGATGTTGAAAGCCGTGCGCGGCAAAGCCTTGGTGTCAGTATGGTAGTCCTTGCTATAGAACAACGACATCCTAGTGGTGGTGTACTGGTGGATGTTAGTTGCAGTAAAGGCAAGCTTTGGTCGTTTGTAGGCGATCGCACAGACCGCTATATTGGTTATCAAAAAGGGGGGATATCACAATTTATTTCCCATCTAATATTTTAGAAATAATCAGAATTACTGCTAAGTGGGTATTTCCTGTATTTTTCCCCAAGTATTTGATACTTTAAAAATTGTAAGTAAGTACATTTTGTGGTGTATATTTCAGCATTTACCTAATTAAATTTAATTATATACAGGGTCATAATACTAGCTAGAAAATGGCAGGTAATCTACCAAATTATTTACTTTTTCAGGATTTCATTTTTAAGTAACAGTTTGACTCAACTTTTGCTTGTAATAAGGCTTGTGAACAAAAATAATTACCGCATCATTCATCTATCTAAGTATTATCCTCCCAACCCTGGAGGAATAGAAACGCACGTGCAAACGCTTGCTAGAACTCAAGCAGCTTTGGGTGCAGAAGTTCACGTAGTTTGTGTTAATGGGTTTGATGAAGAAGGACGTCCATCTAACAAAACCAAAACTATTAACGAAATAGATGGAGATGTGTATGTAACACGGCTTAGTCGTCTTTTATCATTAGCGCGATTTGATATATGTCCGGAACTTCCCAAAAAACTTTGCCAATTAGTTCAGGGATCAAACGCCTTACTCCATCTTCATACTCCAAACCCCACAATGCTTACAGGTTTGACGACGCTACACAGGCGAGTCCCTTTGGTAATTACGCATCATAGCGACGTTATAAAGCAACGAGTTTTGAAGTATGGATTGCGACCCTTTGAATATGTTGTTTACAGTCAGACATCACGTATTTTAACAACCAGTTCTGAGTATGTTGAGGGTTCAAAGTTTTTGCGGCTCTACAAAAATAAACTCAGTCCTTTACCGCTGGGCTTAGACAGTTCTCAGTATACTAATCCCAGTGAAACGGCAGTTTCTTACAGTCGTAGCTTAAAGGAAAAATATAAGGAGCCAATCTGGCTAGCCGTTGGCAGACTCGTCTATTACAAAGCACTGCATATAGCGATTGAAGCCCTAGCGTTGGTGCCAGGAACGTTGATTATCATTGGCGTTGGCTCTCTGGAAACAGAACTGAAATGTCTGGCAAAAAAACTGGGAGTAGAAAACCGTATTGTCTGGTTAGGTCGAGTCAGTGCGGATGATCTGACAGGTGCTTATCAAGCTGCAACAGCTTTGTGGTTTCCTTCCAACGTGCGTAGTGAGGGTTTTGGATTAGTTCAGGTCGAAGCGATGGCGAGTGGTTGTCCGGTCATCAATGCCAACATTCCTGGTAGTGGTGTTCCTTGGGTGAGCCGACACGAGCAGGAAGGTCTGACCGTATCAATTAACGACCCAGTTGCTTTAGCACGTCAGGCAAAACGTCTGCTTTACGAACCAGGCTTACGTGACCGATTAGCGATCGCCAGCCGCAAACGCGCCGAGTATTTTGACCACGTGACTATGGCTAAGCAAAGTTTTGAAATCTATGAAGAAGCTTTGAGTACTGAGGGGAACTATATGCTTGTACCACAAGAAGTCAAGGCATGAAACTTTTACACGTTTATGCAGGAAATCTGTTTGGTGGGATAGAAACTTTGCTGGTGACACTTGCCAAAGAGCGAAATTTGTCTTTGCAGATGCTACCTCACTTTGCTTTGTGCTTTGAGGGTAGATTGGCAACTGAACTCAGAGCTACAGGTGCGTCGGTTCACATGCTGGGTAACGTGCGGGTTAGTCGCCCTTGGACAGTGTGGAAAGCTCGTCATCAACTCGACCAACTATTAAGGCAAGAGCGATTCGATGTTGTCATTTGTCATTCTTGCTGGCCACAAGCAATTTTTGGACCGATTGTCAGAACCCATCAATTGCCACTCATTTTTTGGTGTCACGACAAGCTCAATGGCAGCCACTGGTTAGAGCGGTGGGCTAAGCAGACTCCGCCAGACTTGGTAATTGCCAACAGTCGTTATACTCAGGCTTGTGTACCCAAACTTTATCCTCAAATTCGCAGCGATATCCTTTATCTGCCTGTGTCCTGTCCAGATATTGGTGGGCGTACCGCTAATTGCAGTGCTGTTCGAGCCGAGTTGAATACACCAGATGATGCGGTAGTCATTGTTCAGGCATGCCGTTTGGAGCGGTGGAAGGGTCAAACAGCGTTATTATCAGCTTTAGCACAGTTACGCGATTTACCAGATTGGTTATGCTGGATTGCTGGGGGTGTGCAACGTTCCCATGAGGCTGAGTACTTGCAAGAACTGGAGGCTCAAGCACGGGAACTTGGTATTGCTCACCGCATCCGCTTCTTAGGGCAACGAGGTGATGTGCCGCGCTTATTGGCTGCTGCTGATATTCACTGTCAACCCAATACTGGCGCAGAACCGTTTGGCATTGCTTTTGTCGAAGCCCTTTATGCAGGCTTACCAGTAGTGACGACAGCTATCGGCGGCGGAGTGGAAATTGTTGATGAGTTTTGTGGGCGGCTAGTTGCGCCAAATGATGCCAACGCCCTGAGCAATGTTTTGCGATCGCTCATTGCCAACCCTAGTGAGAGAGCTGCTCTGGCGGCTAGGGGACCTGCACGTGCTCAGGAATTATGCGATCCGGCAAGACAACTGATTCGACTTTACCAGCTACTCTCAAAATTTGTGAAGCAGGAGGAAATTGCATGCTGACGGAATAATTCGGAATTCGTAATTATTACGTCATATCCTGGTTTTTATCCAGCACACATAATTGATATTATCCGTATTACTACTGAGGGCAAACTGACAAATATTCAAATAAACTACAGCAATTGGGTCGGATACCGTTTACATGGTGGCACTGACCTCCGTTCCGCCGGAACGTCTCTTCCCCACTCCCTATTTTCAAGGCAGGAGGAAATTGCATGCTGACATCTTACGATCAAAAGCATTCAGCACAAATGGATGTCGAAAGCCGTGCGCGGCAAAGCCTTGGTGCCAGTAGCGACCCTATCTACCAAATGGTAGTTAAAGCTATAGCACAACGACATCCTGGTGGTGGTGTACTGGTGGATGTTGGTTGCGGTAACGGTAAGCTTTGGTCGTTTGTAGGCGATCGCACAGAGCGCTATATTGGCGTGGATGCAGTTCGCTATGATAGCTTGCCAGTTGAGACAGAATTTATCCCTCTCAATTTGGATACAGGTAAAGCACCTTTGCCAGATGGGTTTGCCGATGTAGTATGTGCAGTTGAAACGATTGAACATTTGGAAAACCCACGGGCTTTTATGCGAGAACTGGTAAGGCTCACTAAGCCAGGGGGCTGGGTGATTGTAACAACGCCAAATCAACTGAGCTTACTCAGTAAAATCACCTTGCTGCTGAAAAATCAATTCAATGCTTTTCAGGAAGCTCCAGGTCTTTATCCAGCACACATAACAGCATTGCTGGAAATTGACCTTATCCGTATTGCTACTGAGTGTAAACTGACAAATGTTCAAATACACTACAGTAACTGGGGTCGGATACCGTTTACACCGTGGCACTGGCATAAAAGCCTTGGATTTCACGGACGAGTGTTTAGCGACAATATTCTTTGTTTAGGGATGAAGCCGAAGGTGTGATTATGTACTATTTAACTTAAGGCTATTGCCATGAGACTTTCTTGTATCTTCAAGCCCGAATATTTTTATCAGCCAAGACTGATTCTGCGAAGACTGCTACCGTTTCGACCCCCATCAACTACTGGATTTGTTGATGAGAAACTGCCTTGGGGCATGCATATCCGGGTTCACCCATTTGAAGAGCATGGAAAGATTCTTTTTAGACTTGGAGTCATTGATTTAGCAGTAACAGAGACGCTTTGGCGGTTGGCAGATCCAGGTGAACTAGCGGTTGATGTCGGTGCTAATATCGGTTACATGACTGCCGTTCTGGCTGCCCGCGTCGGTTCTATTCCTAGTGGCTGTGTTTGGGCGTTTGAACCTCATCCAGAAATATTTGAAGAGTTGAAATACAATGTTGAACAATGGGAAAAGCAATTAACAAATACACAGTTTATCGTTCATAACATTGCTGTTTCCGAGCAACGGGGTACTGTTAAACTGAGTATTCCTGAATCTTTTAGCACTAATCGGGGACTTGCTGCTGTTGTTACCAATGATGAAAATATAAAGCAATTGAGTCACATCAATTCAAAAGATTTAATTGTAGAATCATGCAGTTTAGATGATGTATTTCCAGCGCAAGAGATAGGAATTTTGAAAATAGATGTAGAAGGTCATGAACTCCAAGTAATTAAAGGAGCAATAAACTTACTAAAACAAGGTAGAATACGTGATTGTGTTTTTGAAGAGCATCGTGAGTATCCTACTCCCGTAACTACATTTTTTGAAACAATGGGGTACAGAGTTTTTAGAATTAAAAGGAATTTTCAAGGTCCTGCTCTCTTAGCTCCTAATTCTAAAATTCCACGCACTCATTGGCAACCAACAAGTTTTATGGCTACTCGGAATCCTGACCGTGCCATTAGTGCTTTTCAGGAACCTGCATGGCAAGTTTTAAAAAGAACAAAATAAAAAAATGGTAGTGCTTAATAGGTAAGTATAGATTAACATAATGTTTAGTAAATACGATTCTACTGCCAAACCTCAAAAGCTAAGTTACATTCCTGCACTTGATGGGATTCGCGCAATAGCTCTTTTGTTGGTACTGTTTTCCCATAGTGTCATTTTTGATCAATTTACTTGGCTTCGTAGTGTTGGGCTGGAATTGGGTTATGTTGGCGTTTCTATCTTTTTAGTTTCATAATAAACTTTTGTAGGATTATTGAAACTTTGTCAATATCAGGTTTTTTAAAAAGCAGTAAATTAACTTACTTATATCTTTACCTATTCAGGAATAACCGATTTTTTTTTAAAGTTTGTTAGATAGTTTAATGATTCTAAAAACAAGTCAAGACTTACAAAATTATTCTTCTACAGACGCCAAACTAAATTGGACGTGGGCTCACACGTTTATCCTGCTACAATTTAGCCTTCAGATATTACTGCTGTTTCCTCAAATCGGCGTCCTCCGGGTGCCAATGCGAAGCGCCTCCTTTGCCCTCGGTTTGTTTTTGTTGGTACATCTAAGCAAAGAAGGTTTCAAACATCCCGCCACTTTCCCAGCCATCTTAGTGCTAGGAATCATGCTGCTGGAGTTTTGTCTGCACCCCTACCTCAATTCCTTGGCAGCAGGGGCAGCTCAATTTGCCATATATGCTGCCATCCTCAGTCCTATATTCTGGGTTAGAAGTTTAAAGATGACACCCAATGGATTTAGGAGCTTGATTTTTCTGATGTGGGGCTTTCACACCTTGAGTGCTGCCTTTGGAGTGTTACAAGTGTACTATCCAGGGCAATTTCAGCCATCTCTCTCAACAGCTATTCAGAACGGCGCTTATGGAGGGGAGAACTTATTAATCACTCTGGCTAGCGGCGAACACGTCTACAGACCGATGGGCTTAACTGATGTACCGGGTGGGGCAGCAAGTGCCGGTTTATATGCACTTTTGTTCGGCGTTGTCATTGCACTCAAACAAAGAAACCTAATTCTACGGCTTGCCTGTATAGGCAGTGCAGCGCTTGGTCTTTTGTGCATCTACCTGTCTCAAGTCCGTTCTACCTTGGTAGTGGCTGCCGTTTGTATGGTAAGTCTTGCAGCAGTGTTAGCCAGAACAGGTCAAATTGGAAGTTTGACAGCAATGGCAGGAGGAGTAACAGCCCTTTTTTCCACAACCTTCACTTGGGCAGTGGCTATTGGGGGGAAATCAACACTGGAACGCATCTCTAGCTTGTTTGCCGATCGCCCTGAATTAGTTTACCAGAAAAATCGTGGTCATTTCTTACAGGGTACTATCGAACAGATGTTGCCTCAATATCCCTTAGGGGCGGGTCTGGGACGTTGGGGAATGATGAATGGCTATTTTGGTGACCACACTAACAACTTAACTCAACCCATTTGGGTAGAAATCCAGTGGACTGGATGGCTGCTTGACGGAGGAGTGCCACTAATAATTGCTTACGTTGCTGCGCTTTACTTTGCTTGTGTCACTGCATGGAATATTGCTATTAATCGGCAACTAGGTGATTTGGCGCTGTGGGGTGGGTTGATTTTTGCCTACAACATCGGTGCTGTGGCAATTACTTTCAACTACCCGCTGTTTATCAGTCAGGGCGGAATGGAGTTTTGGTTACTCAATAGCGCACTGTTTGTTGCTGTTCACAACAGCAGGACGGCGGATAACAGACTAGCAGGAATTAGCCTATGAAATCTTATCTGCTGGTAACGGGTGATTTTGTCAAGACGGGTGGGATGGACAGGGCAAATTTTGCTTTGGCTGACTACCTGGCACGGCAAGGACAACAGGTGCATTTGGTTGCCCATCGGGTTGCTCCAGAGTTGTTGTCTTTTGCCAATGTTAAGTTCCATCAAGTGCCAAAGGTCGCAAATTCTTATTTGCTCAGTAGTCCCTTGCTTAACTGGAAGGGGCGCTTTCAGGCGCAGCGCGTTACTGTAGCTAATGGTAGGGTGCTAGTCAATGGCGGTAACTGTCAATGGGGTGATGTTAACTGGGTGCATTATGTTCATGTCGCTTACCGACCTGACAATCAAGCTGGGTTTTTGCGTCAGTTCAAGGGATCGGTTTCTCATCGGCTCTTTGTGACTACAGAACGAATAGCCCTAAAATCTGCACGGGTTATTATCGTCAATTCAGATAGCACAAAACGATATTTGATTGAGAAATTAGCGATTCCTGAGCAGCGGCTCCACAGAGTGTACTACGGCATCGACCCGCAAATCTTTTATCCAGCAACCCCTCAAGAACGAACTGAACTGCGTCACAAGCTTGGGTGGTCTGCCCAAAAGGTAATTGTAGTGTTTATTGGTGCTCTGGGCGATCGCCGCAAAGGGTTTGATACGCTGTTCTCGGCTTGGCAGCAGTTGTGTAGTAGCGCAGATTGGGATGCTGATTTGGTGGCGATTGGGGTTGGTGCAGAACTGTCTATGTGGCAGCGTCGTGCAGTTGAGGCAGGTATTGGCTCGCGCATTCATTTTTTGGGTTTTCGTTCTGATGTGCCTGACTTATTGCGATCGGCAGATTGTCTTGTTGCTCCCACTCGTTACGAAGCTTATGGTTTAGGGGTACATGAAGCCCTCTGTTGTGGTTTGCCAGCTTTAGTCAGTGCTACATCTGGGGTTGCGGAACGCTATCCGTTTCATGTCAGAGACTTGTTAATTCCTAACGCCGAAGATGCTGTTGATTTGGCTGCACGACTTCGCCAATGGCGTCCGGCTATCCATCATTACAGCAAGTTGGTAAGTTGCTTTTCGCAACTTTTGCGATGTCATACTTGGGACCATATGGCAAGAAACATTTTAGATAATATCAATACTAATTAACAATTTAAACGAATTATTTATTTATAAATAATAATTTTTTATGACCTGTAAAAGCTTTGATTCCGATTCTAATTAACTTCTCAAAATTTAGAGTGCAGTTTATTAACTAATGAATGGAGGGAGATATTTACAATGTGCAATCGTAATGGCAGGACTAGGACGGATAAGTACAAGTATTTATTTTAGAACCATTGCAATTCATTGCTATTTGTGGTCATTATCCTAACCAAAAATGAGGCGGCAAAGTTGCCCACCTACTTAAATAGATGAAATTGATGCGAGTTCTGCTGTTAATGAACGGACCACCTCTTCCATTTGGCAACGCCGATGCCAGATGGTACTATGTTTTGCTCAAAGAGTTAGTAAAACACGGTCATCATGTCACTGCATTTGCTCCCTATAGCAAATCAGAAGACATTGCCAAGGCTCTGGCTCTTTTTCCAGCGCCAGAGTACGACCTGCGCTGCTATCTTTTCCGAGAGCAAAATGGATTGATGGCAAAAATTGAAACCATACAGCGACCTTATTCCTATGTCTTTAGTCCAGAGTTGCGCCAAGATTTAACTGCGGAACTTGCCAAACCTTACGACATCCTTCATCTCGAACAGCTTTGGAGTGGTTGGCTTGGACTTAGACATAGGGAACGTACAGTAGTAAATGTTCATTACTTATTTTCACTAGATAGAACTTTTGAGTATCAAAACTCTCTGGAAATGCAATTCAGACGTTTTTTAACCTATGGCGCTGAGCAGAAATTGCTTAAGGCTTTTCCCAAAATAATTACTTTGTCCGATCGCCTAGCCAAACGTATCAGTCAGATCAATCCCAAGGCTTGTGTTTATACGGTTCCATTAGGAATCGATTTTTCACTGTATCCATTTGCTGAACAAAAGCAGATGAATGCGCAGCCAGTTGTGGGGCTGATTGGTGGATTTAACTGGGCACCGTCTTATTCTGCTGCTGAGAGACTTCTGACTCGACTATGGCCTGAGATAAAACACCGTGTTCCTAATGCACGCCTTCAAATTGTTGGGCGCTGTGCCAAAGACGCGCTTGCAGCATTCACCCACATGAGCGACCTCGAAATTCACCAAGATGTTCCAGATACTCTACCCTACTTTGCAAATATGGATGTCATGCTGTATGCACCTATTGCAGGTAGTGGCATGAAAGTCAAAGTCCAAGAAGCTTTTGCTTTAGGTACACCTGTGGTGACTACATCGGAGGGAGTTGAAGGCATCCCGGCTCAAGATGGTATTCATGCTGGAATTTGCGAGGATGACCAAGGCTTGATTGAACGGACTGTAGAGTTACTAAATAATTCGTCTATACAACAGGTTCGGCGGCTAAAAGCCAGACAGTTACTTGAAAGCTATTGCAGTCCACAGATAACAATTGAACAAATTGAAAAAGTTTATGACGCAGTGGTGGTGTAAAGAAAGATAAACGAAGTCTTTTAAGAATGATGAAAGTTGTCTCCAACCCACGATTCCCGATCGCTCCCACAAGAAAAATATTGTAGTCTCAGTTAACAATTTAACCGATTTATCAAACTTATTCTGCCAACAAGCTATTATGAATTTTACTACTTTGGCTCGCGACTTATGGCTGTTAACTAATTTCCGTAATGGCTGGGAAATGCTCTGCACGTTGCGCGGATACCCATCTCCCTGTCATGCAAGACTAATTAACGGTAAAACCATTGTTCATCCGTCTCAAAAAGCAGGGCTAGTTGAAGCCATTTTAGAAGTCTGGTTTGAGAAAATTTATTTACCTAAAGATTTTTATGTTCCTAATTCAGGCGACGTGATTGTAGATGTTGGAGCAAATATAGGACTGTTTGCAATTCAAATTGCAAGGCTCAATTCAGATTCTAGAATTGCAGCTTTTGAGCCTTTTCCAGAAAATTTTGCCTGCTTGTCTAAAAATGTAAGTAAGTTTTGCTATGCGGGAAAAATAAGCTTACATCAGTGTGCCATTAGCGATAGTTATGGTACTGAGGCTATTGTTGATACTGGTCACCGTTCCTTAGATCATCAGTTAATAAAAAATTCCAAGTCTTATTCAGACGTTGCAAATTCTATTCCCGTGAACGTAATACCACTTGAAGGTATTTTCGAGATAGTTGAAGCTGATGAAATCTCTTTACTAAAAATGGATATTGAAGGCTCAGAGCAGGAAGTGTTTAAATCAACCTCTGAAAAAACCTTAAAGCGTTTACGTCGTGTCGTCATTGAATACCACGATCAT
>CAZZYE010000068.1:2529-15781 GCA_964658145.1 uncultured Stigonema sp. | reverse complement strand
TACCTCTCTCACCTTTTTGTTTTTCTCTGCTACCCCAATTTATTGAGCCGATACATAATAAGTATCATAAACTACAAAATTTCCGCTCGCTCTAGTGGAAAAACTTTCTGAGCTACTGAACTTCGTTTAGACTCATTTCTTAACCAACAGGCGTAAAAACTCGTTCGGCTAAATAATCCGAAGAACGCTGAGAGGGATGAAAGGTTGGCTTAAAGTAGTGCCAGAAAATACTGAGACTACGAGGAACAAGCTTATATTCTGTCAACAACAGTTTCTTCAAGTCTACCAAAGTTTGTAAACTAAAGAAGTTACGCTCTTGGGCACACAGGAGCAGCATTCCAGAGGCAATGCCGATCACCACAATCGCAGCGCCTATTACCGCTCCTAGAGATCGCAGCCAATAGCCGTTGTCAATCACCTGTAAAAAGTCAAACGCCAAGGTTTTGTGTTCAATTTCTTCTGCTGCGTGCCACTCCCAAAGCGCTTTCATTTTATAGTTAGCATTTATTAGCATATCATATCTGAGGGCAATTTCAGCCAGTCCCGAAGTCAAGTGTTCAAAGCCCGCAATCACGGCTAAACTGACCTTCGCTCCTAGTCGTTTTTCTATGATTTGGCTAAAGACAAAATCTACGGTATTCAAATAAGCATCGAACTTATAGCCCTGCTCCCGTAGCGTTTGATTGTACTGCTCATGAGCTTGACTGTGGGTTGCTTCCTGAGCAATAAAACCAGAAATTTGCTTTTTGAGTTCAGCAGAGTCAACGTTTTTCAGTTGCGCCTTCATCACCCTGACCATAAACGCCTCAAAGGCGGGAAGAAACAGATTAATCCCATTAAAGAAGTGAGTCACGATCAAGTTGTCTCTTAGCCACAGCTTAGGAATCTCACCAGAAAACTGAAAGTTGGTTTTTCTGGAACGCACCTGTTGTGGATTTAAGGGTCTTCTCTCGAATGGCAGAGAATTTTCAGGCTGTGCAAGTCTTTTGGTAATTGGTCGAGATGTTGAGCAGCAATCCATTAGCTGAAAGTCTTTAAGCTGAGTTGATGATTAAGTAGGTGGGCGCAAATAAACATAACTAGATGAATTGGGTTAGGGTAAAGGGTAGGTTTTTCTTACCCTAACCCAATTCATAACTTTTTAATGACACTGACCTACTTACTTCCGTTATAGCCGACACCTTATCCCGAAGACACTCTTTACAGAACTCCTGAAAGGATCTAGGAGTTTTTTGGGAAAGATAACTTAGACCCTAATATTCTCCTAACCATCAGCCATTGCGCAGAATTTTCCATGAGTAGTCCTCTGATTGCATTGACAGGTTATCAAATTGCTGAGATAGTTTATCAAAGCCAAAGAACCTTGGTTTATCGTGGGCAACGGCTATATGACCAAATGCCCGTCATCATAAAACTGCTGTGGAGCGAGTATCCTAGCTTTAGTGAGCTGGTGCAGTTCCGCAATCAATACACTATTACCAAAAACTTTGACATTGATGGCATTGTCAAACCCTACAACCTGGAAAACTACCGCAATAGTTATGCCCTGATCATGGAAGACTTTGGCGGAATTTCCCTCAAGGACTGGGGACTGGGAAAAAAGAATCTCCCAATCACCAATTTCCTAAGTGAGTTCCTCTTCATCGCCATTCAAATTGCTCAAATCCTAGACGAACTGCATCGCCACCGCGTCATTCATAAAGACCTCAAACCTACAAACATCCTGATTAACCCTGAAACCAAACATGTAAAATTAACTGACTTCAGCATAGCTTCTCTGCTACTTAGAGAAACGCAAGAGATACTAACCCCCAAAGTCCTGGAAGGGACGTTGGCGTATTTGTCTCCAGAACAAACCGGACGGATGAATCGGGGTATTGACTATCGCAGTGACTTCTACGGACTCGGTGTCACCTTTTTTGAACTACTCACAGGACAGTTACCCTTCCAATCTCATGACCCAATGGAGTTGGTGCATTGCCACATTGCCAAGCAACCACCAAGAGTCTACAGTATTAACCCCAGTATTCCCCCAATTTTATCTGATATAATCGGCAAACTGATGGCGAAAAATGCCGAAGACCGCTATCAGAACGCTTTGGGATTAAAGCACGATTTAGAAAAGTGTCAGCATCGGTGGAAGGCTGGTAGGATGGACTCCTTTGAATTGGGACAGAGGGACATTTGCGATCGCTTCATCATTCCCGAAAAACTTTATGGACGAGAAGCCGAGGTACGAACCTTACTAAATGCCTTTGAACGCGTCAGTCAGGGAACCACTGAGATCATGCTGATAGCTGGATTTTCCGGGATCGGCAAAACGGCTGTCGTTAACGAAGTCCATAAACCAATCGTGCGACAGCGGGGCTATTTCATTCAAGGCAAGTTTGACCAGTTTCAGCGCAACATTCCCTTTTATGCCTTTTTGCAGGCATTTCGGGACTTGATGAAGCAACTACTTAGTGAAAGCGATCGTCAACTTGAGCATTGGAAATCCAAAATTCTGTCTACTCTGGGTGAAAATGGGCAGGTAATCATTGAGGTAATTCCTGAACTCGAACGCATCATTGGACCCCAACCGCAAATTGCTCAATCATCTGGTAGTGCTGCTCAAAATCGCTTCAATCGACTGTTCCAGAAGTTTATCCATGTTTTTACGACTAACGAACATCCCCTGATTATCTTTTTGGATGACTTGCAGTGGGCAGACTCAGCATCTTTGAAGTTAATGCAACTACTCATGAGTGACGCCTCAACGTCCTATCTCTTCTTGATCGGAGCATATCGGGATAACGAAGTCTCAAAAGCACACCCACTGATGTTGACGTTGGCGGACATTGCTAAAGCTGGAACAACCATTAATACTATTACCTTGGCTCCGCTGAATCAATTTGACATCAACCAATTAGTTGCCGATACCCTCAGTTGTTCGCCAAAACTTGCCCAACCGCTGACTGAACTGGTTTATCAAAAAACAAAAGGGAACCCCTTCTTTACCAATCAATTCCTCAAGTCACTGTACGAAGATGCGCTAATAACCTTTAACTTTCAGCAGGGCTATTGGCAATGCGATATTGCCAAAGTTAGAGTACTGGCATTGACCGATGATGTGGTTGAGTTTATGGCACTTCAATTACAGAAGTTGCCACAATCAACTCAGTTCGTTTTGAAACTTGCAGCTTGTATTGGCAACTCTTTTGACTTAGCAACTTTGGCAATTGTGCAGGAAAAATCTCAGGAAGAAACATCGGCTGTTCTGTGGAAAGCACTGCAAGAAGGTTTTATTTTACCAAAGAGCCAAGCTTACAAATTTTTTCAAGGTGAAACTGCTACTGGTTCATTGCGTAGCAATTTCCATGAACAATTAGCCATAAACAATGAGCCAATTCACTACAAATTCCTTCACGACCGTGTACAACAAGCCGCCTATTTTCTGATTCCTGAAGACCAGAAACAGTCTACGCACCAAAAAATTGGTCAACTATTGTTGAACAATACAGATGGGCAAGCAAGAGAAGAGAAAATTTTTGATATTGTTAACCAGTTAAATATTGGTGCAGAGTTATTTACTCAGCAGAGTGAGCGAGATGAATTAGCGCAGTTGAATTTAGTCGCTGGGCGGAAAGCCAAAGCCTCCACTGCTTACGAGGCTGCTTTGAAATACTTATCTGCCGGAATAGAAGTGTTAGCCGCAGATTGTTGGCAAACACAGTATAACGTAACTTTAACATTACATGAGGAAGCAACAGAAGTCACCTATCTCAGTGGCAATTTTGAGCAAGTCGAACCATTAGCTGGGCGGGTGCTACAAAACGTGCGCTCGCTGCTAGATCAGGTGAAGGTTTATGAAGTTAAAATTCAAACCTACTTGGCACAGAATCAACTTGAGCAAGCCTTTCATACGGCAGTAGGAGTGCTAAGTCTGTTGGGATGTCAGCTACCCAAACAGCCAACAAGAGCGAAAACGTTGCTGGGTTTGGTGAGAACAAAGGTAGGGTTGTTCGGGAAATCCCCAACAGACCTGATGAATTTGCCGACAATGACGGAACCCCAAAAGCTGGCAACTATGCGGATTTTAGCCAGTGCCAGTTCTGCTGCATATACGGGTCTTCCTGAACTCCTACCGCTGATTGTATTCAGCAAGGTCAATCTATCGCTTAAGTATGGCAATACTGCCCTATCTGCTGTTGCCTATGTGTTGTATGCGCTAATTCTTTGTGGGGTACTCTTCGACATTGAATCTGGTTATCAGTTTGGTCAGCTATCTTTGCAGGTGCTAGAACAGTTCCATGCTCAGGAACTCAAGTCTAAGACGGTCTTTATCCTCAACTGTTTCGTTAACCATTGGCATGACCATGTTAAAGATACCATTCGTCCTTTACTAGAAGCATATCAAAGTGGTCTAGAAACCGGAGATATCGAATATGCATCTTGGTCTGCCTATGTCTATTCCTACCATTTATATTGCATCGGCAAGGAACTAACAGAACTAGAGAAAGAAATGGGTTTCTATGCTGAAGCAACCAATCAACTGAAGCAAGAAAAAGCCCGGATTTATATCAATACATTTCGTCAGGCAACTTTGAACTTATTGGGACAATCTGAAAATCCCTGCTGCCTCCAAGGTGATAGCTACAATGAAAATAAAATTCTCCCGTGGCAATACCAAGCAAATGATAAAACAGGAATTTCCTTGTGTTATCTCAATCAACTCATTCTCAGCTATCTGTTTTGTGAATATTTTGAAGCAATTAAAAATGCAGAATTAGCCAAAAAATATCTAGATGGCATAACTGCATCCTATGCATTTGCCCTATTTTATTTTTACGACTCTCTAGCACAGCTAGCTATCTATAATAATGCGGGAAAAATCGATAAAAAAAGCATCCTTTTGCGAGTAAAAAGCAACCAAAAAAAGATGAAAGAATGGGCGTATCATGCTCCTATGAATCATTTACATAAGTTTTATTTAGTTGAAGCAGAACGATATCGAGTCCTCAACAAAACAGTTAAGGCACTGGAGCATTATGACCGTGCTATCTCCCTTGCCAAAGAAAATGAATATCTCCAAGAAGAGGCGATCGCTCACGAACTTGCTGCCAAATTCTATCTGGAATGGGGTAAAGAAAAAATTGCAATAATCTACATGACTGATGCTTACTACGCTTACAGCCGTTGGGGAGCTAAGGCAAAAGTTGACGACTTAGAAAAACGCTATCCTCAATTACTCGCTCCCGTTTTGCAGCAGGAAAAAAACAGCCTCAATTCTCCTAATAAAATTTATACTCAGAGTATTACCTCTCTATCCTTTCATAACACCCTTAAAACCACTTTTTCCAACAGCACGAGCATTTCAGAGGTGCTGGACTTGAAAACTGTCATTAAAGCGACACTCGCGATTTCTGGAGAAATTCATCTGTCCAAGTTACTCTTCGCCTTGATGCAAGTTGTGCTGGAAAATGCGGGAGCTTCTAAGGGTGCTTTGGTTTTGTGTGATGAAGACAACTTACGTGTAGCTATTAGTTGTGTGAGTGAGTCTGAATGCAATCTGGAATACCTTCCTATTTCAGAAAACCAAGAGATTGCGTTGAGTATTATTAACCATGTCAAGCACACATTAGAAATCTTGGTGATTAATGATGCAACAGTTGAGACGACCTTTGCGGCTGACCCCTACATTATTCGAGAACAACCTCTGAGCCTATTATGCAGTCCGATTCTCAATCAAGGCAAACTGATTGGAATACTGTACTTGGAAAATAATCTGGTCACAAGGGCGTTTACAAGCGATCACATCTTTATTTTCAACTTACTCTGCTCTCAAGCTGCTATTTCCCTAGAAAACGCCCGTCTTTACCAGCAGGCTCAAGATTACGCTCATCAGTCAGAACAATCCCTGAATGACCTCAAGCAAATGCAGCTACAACTGGTGCAGAGTGAAAAAATGTCTGCATTGGGCAACTTAGTAGCAGGTGTCGCCCACGAAATCAACAACCCCATTGGGTTTATCGCAGGTAACTTGCAACCTGCTGTTGATTACGTGCAGGATTTGTTTGGTTTGATTGACCTATACCAGCAGAAATTTCCGCATCCAGGAGTCCATATTGAGAAAGAAATTAAGGCAATAGATTTAGAATACTTACGTGAGGACTTACCTAAACTGATTGCTTCGATGCAAGAAGGGGTTGACCGCATTTATGACATCAGTACCAGCCTACGGACTTTTTCGCGAGCAGATAGTAAGCGTAAAGTTGAATTCAATATCCACGAAGGGATTGACAGTACTCTCCTAATTCTCAAGCATCGCTTGAAAGCCAACGAAAATCGTCCGGAGATCCAGGTCATCAAAAACTACGGTAATTTACCTCAAGTCGAATGCTTCGTAGGACAACTCAACCAAGTATTTATGAACATACTAGCGAATGCAATTGATGCTCTGGAGGAGTCTAATACTGAGCGTAGTTTTGCGGATATCCAAGCAAATCCTAACCGGATTACGATTCGCACCACCCTAACAGAAGATAACCACCATGTACTCATCCAAATTCAAGATAATGGCATTGGTATGTCAGATCAGGTCAAACAAAAAATCTTTGACCACCTATTTACAACCAAAGCTGTGGGAAAAGGGACAGGCTTGGGATTATCAATTACCCATCAAATTATTGTTGAAAAGCATGGAGGTTCTTTGGAAGTTAATTCATCTCTTGGACAGGGAACGTCCTTTGTGGTCGCAATTCCTGTAAAGGCGTAAAACTAATAAATAAGACTGGATTCACAATCACAACATAATTAAACCCAGTCTTATACCAACAGTCACAGCCTCCGTGCGCGTTGAAACACCTAACTTTTGAAAGATGGATGAGAGATGAAACTTAACAGTATGCTCAGAGATGTTTAGGCGTTTGGCGATCGCCTTATTACCCAACCCCGAACCTAGCATCTGTAAAACCTCGATCTCAAGCGGTGTTAATGCTTGTACATTCCTTAGCAAGCACATTGAGTTTAGGAAGCCCGTCTGGCAACAGGCGCAGCCCATGAGTTGCCAAGCAGTGAGGGTAATAGCTTTGTGACGAAATAATGCAGTTCGTTTTTATGACAGGGAATGCATTCCGGGAGGCTTTACTCCCTTTTTCAGCAGAAAAAATTACTCTCACTAGCGCCGCAGCATTACCATATTTTCATCAAGCCCTTGACGGAATAATTCCAGTCTTTGATTCAGTTCCAAATCTGTCAGGTAAAGCGGACTAACAATAAACGGAAAAAGAGCAGGGGTTTGACTAATTGCACTTATGGCTTTTAAGTCTGAGTCACTGGCAATTAAAGCCGCTTCGATCAGCCATGCTGACAGTTTCCTATTCTCAACTAATTGCACTGCTGCAGCTTGATACACACCTTTTTCCCTTGTATCTTGCAGTACTCCCCAATCGACAAAGCAGCGCAGTACACGTCTAGTTGCCCGTGATACAGTTTCGCGATCGCCTAGCTGTTCTTTGATTCGTCTTTGTACGGAAGCCGCAGTGACTGCACCTTGTAATTGCAGCAGACGCCCAACGGTTCCCGCAACAACTCCAAAAAATGGGTAGATTGCCATCGTCATTCCCCAATGTACGGCAAGATGTTGATGGCTGGGGGTAGTTCTTAAATGTTCCAGTCCTTCATTTCGCAATGGTTCTAGGCTTTTCGGTACTCCTACCCGTATTTTCAAAAGAATCGAAATAGCTTTTCTCCGACCGCTAGATTTACTCTCACTACCAACTGAAAGCAAGTCTTGCAAAAAATCATCTAGCGCTGTTTGGATTTCACGGCGTGTAGAACCCGATTCAGCTAGATTGGCTGTGAGTTCCAGCCAATTTAGCTGAATGCGTTGACTAAAGCCAATTTGCACCTGCTTACTCATCCCGTTCAACCTGCAACGTGAATAAATGGTACAACCAACTCCTCAATAGAAATACTACCATGAGCGACAATTTGTTCTCCTAGGCGAATAAAAGCTTTGCGTCTTGGAGCCAAAAGTGGTAAATATTCTGCTGGTAATCCTAGTGGTTGCCACTCAATAGCACTGTTGAATTCACTTTTGACTTTTGCTCTTAAGATTGGGTCGGGGTACACTCTAACACGTTCTCCCCGCAGATCGGCGATCGCACCTTCTTTGGGTTGTCCAATACCAGTCGCCTCTAGGTTGCCGTGATCGGATGTCAGAAAGACTTTGAACCCATACTCAAGCAGTAGGTCCAGCAAGCTTGCCATAAAACCAAGTTCTGCCCATTGGTACACCTGGTTGTGCATTCCCGCAGTGCCGAGTTGCATACCATGCATTATCTTATCGACTTTATCGACCACTAAACCCACTATCCGCACTTTTGGATGGGATAGCACTTCTGCCACTACCGAAATGCTGTCAGGTTCACCCAGTCCTCTAGCATAGGCTACCTCAAAGATGGTAAAACCTTGTTCTGCCCAAAATTGTTTCCAGAGGGATTCTTCCTTGGCTGTTGTCTCTAGGCTGCTAGGGAAATAAATCGGAGGTTTCCCGGCAAATATTGATTGGCGAGACACGGAAGTGATGGTTGGTAGCCATGCAAACACTGCTTCATCGTTAAACTTCAACTGCGAACGTTGGGTAAGCAGCACGAGTCGCAGTACTAACCACTGGTCGAAGGCAAGACCATCTACCACCACCAGCGCTACTTTGTTGGTTTTCGATGCTTCACAGTGTCGTGCGAGAAAACGCGGAATCTGGTGTACCATCACGGGAGTAGTCGCAGGCTGATTGTACAGTCCGCCGTAGCGCGAACTTACCCAGGTGAAAAAGGCATTGTCCACCTTCTCTTGTAGCGTCAGAAACAGCGTTTGTGATGAGTTTGATGCCTTGTCTTTGTGCCATAAAACTATCAGTTCTGCCCAAGTTTGAGCGAACTTCAGCCAGTTTTGGTACTTGCCATCGCTAGGGGGAATGGAGGCGTCAAGAGATTGGAATAACCGCTGTAAGCGTCGCTGTCTGTCAGCTATTGGGTCGAAACGTAAACCCACTGTTACCCAAGAGTTTAATCCCTCTTTGGTAGTTGTAACTCCCAATTCATCAGCATTAATTGGTTGTAGATAGCCTTCACCAAAAAGATTTTCGATGTAACCTCGAATATCTGCATTGTCAAAGGGTAAGTCTGCTAGGGTACAACTGGCATAACTTTTAGATGCTTCAGAAACCTGTTTTGACTTGGTTACCTGGCGGCGAACAAAATCAGACCAGCGTTCTTGGAGAAAGGCGAAAAAGGCTTGGCGGTCGGGAATGATCGTTTCTAGGGGGAAGGTGGAAAATAATTGGTGTTCCCGCAGGATTTGAATCAAACGCTCATCTAAAATTGCTGGTATGCGCTGACCACGATCGTGGCGACGTAAGAGAATTAACAGTAAATCTGATACCTGCTTAATGAGTTCTGGGTAGATATCGAATACATGCCGCAGTACAAAATCTTTAGTGGCGTTGTCGCCCAGATTTTTTGGTTTATATTGTATTTGTGCTTGATACAAATCATCAAAATCGCTGCGGTCTAGGGCATTGACTACGGCATAACTGAGATTGGGAAATAAGTTTCCTAGGCTGAAAGAAATTTGCTGTCCTGTCTGTAACATGTCATAGGGCAGAGAACTTAGTTCCTGTGCTTCTGCTTTCAGGACTACTACTAAGTCTAGGGCTTCGCCATTTTCTCGACGCGCACGATACTTGGATTCGTAGAGATAGCGTCCGGCGATTGCATCCTCAAAAGGGAGTATCTCAAAACCTCTTTCTTGTATGCTTTGTAACATCCCAGCTTCCATTAGCAAGCTGTCCGGATCTGCCACCAGTGTGAGGGAAGCGACTTGGGGGGTGAATTCTTGGAGAATTTGGTCACGCCAGTTCATGGGCAATCCTCTACACGCATCAGCAGTAGTGGCACGAGTTCGGGGTTAACTTCCGCTTGCTGCTGCATCACCTCTTGCCACGTTCGTTCCTCCTGCGCCAACTGTGCCAATCGATAATCTCTCACTTGGGGTAGTCCAATACGTTCGATGGCACACCGTCGTGTCGCAAAAGCATATATACATTTTTCTCGCTCTTTGTCAAGCTGTTGGCGATGTTGCCGCAGTAGTTGATCGTAAATAGTTTTGCCTTGAACGGATGCTGCTTCCCAAACTCTTGCAAATGCTTTTGTTGATTCTTCTCCACTGAGATGTTGTTGAATCTCTACATCACCACTCAGCAATTGCTCCCAAATATAACGGGCTGTAGGTAAAAACACTCGCCCATTGTTATGGAGGAACAGGGGCATCATCCGTTGCTGATTCCAATTTTCGGTGGAGATGGCAATTCGCCACAGCGACCAGAAGCCTTGGACATCCTCTGGCAACCCTGGTATAATAACGCAAGGAAAGGGTTGTCCTTCGGCAAAGAAGGTTTTAGCCATCACCATTCCCCGAATGCGGGTATCTTCTAGGGTTAAATGCTGGGCATGGGGTGTGGCGGCAGCGTCTGTCGCAGTAAATACCACGTTATTGAGCTGTTCGCCTGTGGGTAAGGTGAGGTTCCAGGTTTGACCATTGTTCTGGGCTATCCCACCATGCGATCGCAAGTAGGTGACAGTCATCCGTGTTACCCAGTGGAGGATTGGGTGGTCTATGAGTTGTTGTGCGGCAGCGGGGTCTAATTTATCATTTGTTTGGTAAATAGCCGCGCTTTCTTTAGCTGCTGTCAGCTGTTGTTGCACTCGACTGACAACCTGTTCGACCTTGGCATCTAAATTCTCTGAGTGGATGAGAGTTTCGATGTACAGGTCGTCAAATAACTGTCCAGCTTGTGCTGAGTCAAGTACGTCTCCGGTTTTATCTACGCCAAATTCGTTAAGGATGACTGCAAGTTTCTCTTCCAAAACTTCGCGGACGCGGTATTCTACTGTGTCCTCAAAAACGAAGTTAAGGGCGCGGACGGGATGAGTTTGTCCGATGCGGTCTACCCGACCAATACGCTGTTCCAGTCGCATTGGATTCCAGGGAATGTCGTAATTGACAACGACATGGCAAAATTGTAAGTTTAATCCCTCGCCGCCAGCGTCGGTGGAAATGAGAATCCGGGCATTTTTGGCAAAGGCATCTTGGACTTGTTTGCGTTCCTCCATGCCCATTAAACCGTTAAGACAAACGACAGGAATACCGCGATCGCTCAAAAATTCCCGCAACATCTCTTGCGTCGGGACAAACTCGGTAAAAATCAGCACCTTTAGGTCTGGGTCAGTCTCTTCCTGTTGCAGGCGATAAATCCAATCCAGCAATGCCTCAGCCTTGGGGTCTGCACCTGCGGTTTCCGTGCGTTTGGCAGCTTCTAGTAGCAATTCTACCTCAGCTTTTTCGTTCTTAAATGCCTTGAGGCGGGTTGTCAGTAGTGTCTCGACTTGTTCCTGTCCATCCAGTTCCACCCATTCCTCTGCTGAGAACATGGGGAAAAGGGTCAGTTGTTCTTCCGGTTCTCGCAGCACTTCTAGTCGTCGTTCCAGGGTAGTGCGGATGGCGCGGGTGGAGGATGTTACCAACCGCTGCATCAAAATCATCAAGAAGCCAACATAACTTTTTTTCTGCTTGAGTGCTTGGTTATATCCTTCGCGCACGTAATCGGTAACAGCTTCGTACAGTTGGCGGTGTTGGCGGTGTCTGGATGACCAGGAAACAGGTACTAGCTGAGTCTGTCTGGGTTTAAATAAAGGTTCCCCTTGGGCATCGATGGCACTGCGTTTCTCGGTGCGGATGACGTAGGGTTGCACCCGTTCTTGGTTGAGGCTGGCAATGTCAGGGAAAGCTACGGGGTCTAAGAGGGAGATGAGACGATAAAAAGCATCGGTTTTGCCTTGGTGGGGTGTAGCGGAAAGTAGTAGTAGGTAGGGTGCGGCTTCCGCAAGTCCTTGACCAAGTTTGTAACGGGCAACTTGGTCGCTACTGCCGCCTAAGCGATGGGCTTCGTCTACAATCACTAAATCCCAGCCTGCGGCAATTAAGTCTTCAAAGCGAACGTGATTATATTCTGCCAGTTGTTCTCGCGTCCAACCACGGCGTTTATCCATTGGTTTCACCGAGTCCATCGGACAGACAACTTGGTTAAAAAGGGTCCAAGAATTTTGGTTTTCTTGATTGTTATGCAGGCGTTGCAAGGTTTTGAGGTCTTCGGGTAGGATAAGCTGGAATTCTTCATTAAAATGCAAGCGCATCTCGCTTACCCACTGGGTTACTAGCCCTTTGGGTGTGATTATCAGGATGCGTCGCACCAGTCCCCGCAGTTTAAGTTCGCGCATAATTAGCCCAGCTTCAACAGTCTTGCCCAGTCCAACTTCATCAGCAAGGAGGTAGCGGACGCGATCGCTTGACACTGCCTTGGATAATGCTTTAATTTGGTGCGGCAAGGGAATGACTGAAGATTCTATCGGGGCTAGGAGTACATCTTGAGTCAGTGCGTCAGCGATCCGGGCAGCTGTGGCAATATAGGCAATACCAGCAGGACTGGTTACTCCTGCTGCTGAAAGGGGTTTTAATTTGTCAGCACGGACGCGAACTACAGTATCTTGGGTGGGTAAAAAGACACGGTGGAATGTGTTGCCCCAGAGTGTTTGGGTTTCAATCACTTTGCATATTTGTCGATGTTCTTCACTCCACAACCAAGCGCCATTCATTCTGGTGCCTCTTTTGCTAAGTCTTGCAGATGAAGTTTGAGGGAATACACCTCAGCCTCGCAGTCAATCAAACCCTGTCGCTGTAAATATTGGCACATCGCTAGCACTTCCTGACTGGTAGCGCCAGTTCTGCAACAAATCTCAGCTAAAGTCATTCCTGAAGGAGTATTGCCCATAAGTTTCAGGATTTTTGCTTGATCGGGGGTAACTTTTACTCCCAAACGTTGTTTCCAGAAAGAATCAATTATTATCTCCAAGGGGCGAGAATCAAGTTCAATCCGGAAGCGGTTGTGCTGTTCATCAGATTGAACGACTGGGGTACGGCGTTTAGCACTATGCCAGACGCGATAAACTTCTCGTAACCCCGAACCTGCAAGTTCAGCAAAACCAATTAATTTGAGCGCCCGCGCAATCAGCGGGTTGCGGGCGGTGCTAGTACCACCATTCATCAAGTCTGTTTGCGCTACTAAAGATGCACCAGCGTTGACCATGATAGTACGGTGAGGCTCAAGTTCGATTTGCGCTACTGTTCGCTGGTCGTTATAGTCTTGGTGGATGAT
>CAZZYE010000068.1:0-2519 GCA_964658145.1 uncultured Stigonema sp. | reverse complement strand
ATCAGGTTAATTAAAGCTTCGCGCACGGCAATGTAATCAGCAGAGCCGGTGGAAGTCTGAAGATTATCACTAGATAGCCCTTCAATGGGATTGTGCTGAGTAATAAAATCTATGGCTTTCCGCAATGCTTGCAGTAAATTTTCTGCTAATTCCTCGCGTTTATCCCAACGTCCTTCAGATGTTAATCTGGCTCTCAAATCGAGAATGTCGCGTCCAATTTTGCGGCGAATATCTTTACCATTGCCAAACAGCAACGTTAATTGACGCAATTCATCGGGAGTGACTTCTCCACGTCCATCTAGCAAGATTTGGCGAATTACATCTATGGGGTTGTTCCAGTCAACTGTTACTCCCTGTGCTGCCAGTGTCTCTTGATTTACCCTGTACATTAAAACTTTGCTGTACCATTGTAGGGTTTGCCTGTCTAGTTCTGTCCATTCCACGCTTCGGATAACATTTGCCTTGCCAGCAAGGATAAGTTCCCGCCTTTCCTCCCAGGCTTCTAAGAAGCTTCTGCCATCATGATGAGTGATTGTGTCAATGGCTACTAACTTTCCTTGCAGTACCTGTAGTAAATCTTCTGGCATTGGAGGTTCCGTTGGTGGGTTGAAGGCAGCTAAAGATTTATACGTAAGACCTTCTGTAGCAACTTTGTCTATGAGGTAGATGCCTTGGGCAGCGCGATCGCGTTCTAAACCCCACACGAGCATCGGATATAGTAGAAGTGCGCCATCCGCTGTACCCACATAGAGCCTTTTGTCGTCCATACAACAGTCGGAAACAGCCACCTCTTCTGGCATGGGTTCGCTTTGTTCTCCCATCAGTAGCAAGCGCACGATATGCGTAACCTTTTGCTTACGCTTATGGGCATCAACGAGAAATAAAGGTAAGGAACACAGTGGTATAATGCCGAATAGTGCGTCTTCGAGTGTTGCCAGTGGGTTTTGAGTGTTGAGAATTGTTATGGCACTGGTTTCATTTAAGCCTCTTAAGTCGTGACCGACTTTGTTCCTTAGTTCTAGTAATATTTCTAATTTGCCTTTCGCAAGGCTTTTTTTATTCTGGAAACTTTGGGAAAAACAATCGTGTAGCGGATGACGAGTTTTCAGCTTACAAACCGCTTGCACAACACTGAGAAAGTCACCGAAAGCTAAATTTCCGCGAAATTCTGTCAAAGCTGGAGGTGGAGAAACGCTAATAGCATCTCCGCGTGCGGCGAAGGATGCAATTGCTAATGCACAAAGGTAACGTGTGGTGACTTCTGCACAGCGGAGAATTTGATCTAGCTGTACTGGTTTGGAATGGGTGCGGTAAACGTTGCCATAGGCATAGGCAATAGGTTGGGGATAGGTTTGCAGAACTTGGGTGAGCATATTACTCTTGCCAGCTAAGTTTTGATGGTTTTTTTCGTAGTTGTGCAAAAAGCACTCTTTGCACAACTACAAACTACGCATACCCCTCAGTTTAGCCTTTGTAAAGTAATACATTACACTTGCTCTCCTGCTCTGTTCATAGCATTGTCGTACAGCCTTATTAATTTCTGGTCTTCTTGAAGCACAGTTTCCGGTATCTTATCGGCAACTTCGATAATAGTTCGGTAATTTTTGTCTTGCCATGCTTTCATAAAGCCTACACGGACAGCTTCCAGACGAAAGACTTTGAGTTTTTTCGACTTTGATTGACGATATTCTTCAAATTCTTTGAGTAAGGCTTTTTCGCGTAGTTTTTCTAAGTCAGTTGCTTGATTAGGATCGGGGACATACCATTTATCTTTGGCAGCCTCTAAAAGTCCTGCATCTTGTGTTTCTAGTCCGGCTGTATCAGATGGGGATTCATTTTCAATTTGGCGAATTTTCTCACGATGGGTAGCAGACTGTTTCAGCCAGGAGACAATTTGCTTAGGAATTGCACCTTTACCGTCATAGCGGAGAAAGTTTTGTTCTAGGAGATCGGAGAGTTCTAAGGGTTTTTCTAATTTAGACCATGCGGCTTTTGAAATCATGTATGGGGTGTTGATTTCTTGAAAAGTTTGGGGCTTTTTGATAAGTTGTTGCTTCAACCACTGCACGGCTGTTTCTTCGTTAATAACAACAAGTTCTAGCTGGAGAATCTCTTTTACCGTCATGCGTTTTTTATCGTACTCTGCTAACTGTTCTGGTAGAAAGTACATTCCGTCACGTTCCATAAAACGTTGTGCTAATCCGGCATAAAATTCAGCAGCAGATAGAGGAACTGTAATGCCGCGTTGGATGTGGAAAGCTACCATGCGATCAAATAGAAGGTAGTTTTGCCGTTCAGCGATGATTTCTGCTTGACCGTTTTTAGAAACAAATCTGGAAGCCTGTTGTAAATGGGTGCGGACAAATTCCCAACAAGCTTCTTCTGTTCCTGCTTCAAGTTGGAAGCTTTCTTCAAGCTTAGTGGTAGGTTTGTAGGCGGAGATGATAAGGTCTTGTTTAACTGCATCAGGACTTACGCAACTGGCACAAGCGATGGCGCGGCGTAGCGGCGCCGAGCGC
>CAZZYE010000067.1:0-15896 GCA_964658145.1 uncultured Stigonema sp. | reverse complement strand
TGCTACGTCTCTACATCCAGATTCATACCTCAAGAAAGCAAAGCCCCATGTCTAATATGTGGGGGTGCGATCGCACAAACTGTATAAAAATTACTTATCGATAACAGACGCGGCGAGTTACTACTCTAGAGGGGATGTAGCGTCCTCTGTAATAACGCCTAGGAACACGAACTTGTCTGAGAACGCATCTTTGTCTCCTATACGATCCTCTTGGGACTTGTGCAATTAGTGAAGATTGTAATTGAGTGGGAGTTTGGGCATTTAAAGGAATAAGAGCGTCCGGTACTACTATCAGAGAAACTCCTACTAGAAAAGCAGCTATTTTTTTCATTGCCTTATATATTTGATCGCCTTAACATAACTCCTATTCATACCATAATTGTTGATTCTACGCCTGCGATCGTCTTCGTCAATCATAATATCGAGGGGGAGAAACAGTTTATACTCGTACTCTCTAGAAGGTTGATAATTTACTAAATATTTACTCATTCGATAGTGGAGAAGGAAAATGGCTCTGATAAAATTTGTTCACTCTTCATTTGTCACGTATATTTTTGACCCTATATCTAAAGCAAAGTTCAGTGGAATTGGTGAATTGGCTGACTGCTTGCTCCGATTGATTTGAAAAGAGAGCGATCGCGATCGCTCAAGATGCAAGTGGTAGCCATCAACAAGTCTCCCACGAATCATTGGTCTAAAGTTCTTTAAAGGAAGCTTCACCTTTGTCCAATCTGTCCCAACAACAAACTCTTGGTCAAATGTGAGGATACCAGTGTCCTGAGAAGCTTGCTCGTCTTTAAGTGCTAGGGTATAGACAATGCTTGGCTTGGACCTAGCGTAAAACTCAATGTACTTATATGCGCTTAAATCTTGGTCCAAAGGTGCTTCTACAAGCGCAAAACCAACAAGTCCCCCATTACCCTCAAGAGCAGCAAGTTTACCCTGAAATTGTAGTTCATTTTCGGTTTTAAGCACTGTCGCTTCGCTACTACCTACCTGTGGTCTTTCAGTTTTATCAGTCTTGATTGACCAATCCGCCTCAACAGTTAACAGCGCTGGTGTGGGGTCTTCAAAACTGTTGACTTCTGCGCTTGCAAAATTTGAGTTCATCAAAGAATAATTCCGCCTACAACTAACTTTTTTATCATGTTAAGGATTTAGGACTTACACACTGTATATAGCAATCCTATTTGATTTGTGAAAATTTAAAGTGCAAGAAACCCGGTTTCTTTAACAATACCTTCGCCAATTTCTGAAAAGCCTTACAGACTAGAAGTCTGGGGCTACACAAACGAAGCCCACCTCCGTGGGCTTGAATCCTTGCAGGCTGAGGAGGCACACGAGTGTTCGTATAACCCCACTCTTCTAGAGTGAGGGCAATAGGAGCGAAGGTATTGTTTAAGAAACCGGGTTTCTCGGCTTTCACGAATGATTTGGGATCGCTATAAATAAATATAGTTTACTTAGTAGTATTCACGGACTGAAGATCCCCCCAACAAGAACGATGATTTGGTTCGCTATTTCCCCCTTTCCAACGACGGATTGTGAGGGTCAGATTCCCATACCCTCGTATGGTCCGGGTTAGGGGAGAGGTCTTTAGCAGTGAAAGTGCATAAGTTTATTTTGCTTGCATTTATTAAAGATAGAGAAGGAAAGCGATTCTCGCTTAACTGACATAAAAGCAAATTAGGTATGTCTTAATGCACATAATCTAACTTATGTCAGTGCGTAAGTCCTAACTTCTTCAAATTACAACTACATTCTACACAACTTACACACTCAGGATCATCAAATCATGCTTGTTTCAACTTTTGAAGTTCTCCTCAAGCCACAATTTCCCAAAGATGTTCCACTTCCACCAGGAGGTCAGGATATCTCAAAACTTAGTCGTACAGTGATCCAAGGCTATTTCTTGACTATTGCCAATGTCAACTTCTTTGATGTGACAGCATCTCTCATATTTACAGTAGAGTTTCCAAAAGACACAACACCCGAACTACCTAAGAGTTTTCAGGACTTTATCGATGCTGTAGATATAACAGGGAAAAATCTTTTCCCAGGGAATGACCTACAAGCTAAACTCATTCCCGAACTAATTCCACAACATAACAAAGCACGGATCACGTTCACTATTCCTAAGAATGCCACAAGCTTAGTTATCTTGCAGCCCGATTTTATTTCCCAACCACAATTGCTTAAAAGTACCAACTTTGAAGCTCGTGGATATGTGGAAATCTTCGTCTCCTCGCAATCAACTTCAGCCTCTGCAGCACTTTTAGTCACACCCCAGTCGCGAGGAACATTCTATAAGGATTTGAGTGCTACTAATTTTAGTGATGTTGGTCTCGATCAAATTGCCTATGATCTTCCTACAGCAACTGGAAGCTCTCTTTTTAATTTTCAGCTAAGTAAAGATCCTACACCGGGCGCAACATATGTTGTGCAACAAGGTGACTTTTTATTCTCAATAGCTCAGAGAGCTTACGGAGATGGCAATAAGTTCAATGTAATTTACGAGGCTAATAAAGATGTGATTGGACCTGACCCAAATGTGCTCATACCAGGGCAGGTAATTTTTATTCCAACACTGTAATGGAATAATAAGTAGGGTGTGTTAGCGAAGCGTAACACACCAAAGTCGTCAATCATGGTGCGTTACGGCTGCGCTATAGCGCACCCTACAGAGATTTTTGGAAGTGTTGCAGACTCTTTGAACTCCGACCTAAGATGTTGAACTAAAAACATCAAAGTTTGAGCAGCTATCAAAATTACTTGTTTCAGTAATTTCGATTCAATTCATTTCACTATGGTGTTCTAAGTCTTTATAACGCAATACAGTTCAGTTAGGGCTGAAAGGTAGGAATTTCAGACTTGTAGAGACGCGAAATTTCGCGTCTCTACACAGGTTGACTGTTGGTAAATTCTCTTAACTGAATCGTATTGCTTTATAAAGACCTACGTTTTTCATGTTGCGAGTTTATGGAAAATATGAATATAGATCTGAGATTTAAACCAGTTTCTCATAGTTGGGTTGCGCTTCATCCACAACCTAAAGGCGTAATTCAATTTATTGCAGGGGCTTTTTTTGGTACGTTTGGTCCCATGCTTTTCTATCGCTATCTACTTCAGTGTTTATTCGAGCAGGGGTATACGATTATCCTTCTGCCGTTTAATTTCACTTTTAACCATTATCAAGAAGCTGGTTTTCTCATTAGAGAACAGTATGAAATTCTGCCAGAGCTTGTGAGGATGGCAAGCGAGGAGGGCTATGATTATGAAGCGTATCTAGATGATCGGAACTTTTCTTGGATTGGACATAGCCTTGGCTGTAAATATATCTGCCTGTTAGAAGCATTTAGTGCTCTGCCGAATCAGCCTCAAGATAGAGAACAGTTGATTCGGAACCTGCTGTCTAAGACTTCGGATGAGCCACAGATCCAAAGTGTCATTGCAGACATTAGCATCCTCATTGATGATCTGACGCGAAAAGTTATTGAAGTTCGCAAACTAATACACGTTTACGTGAACCGGGATGTCAAAATTGCCAGCATCTTTATTAAAGGGCAGAGATCTATCCTATTAGCTCCTGATATTACTGGTACAGCCAGCGCAATTCGACTTCAATTTTTAGCGAATTTGCTCGATGACATTGGCTGGGGTGTGAAACCAACCCCCGAAGAAACCTATGACTTAATCAAGGAGAGCGATCTATTTAATCTCCTGGGGTTAATTTGTTTCAAGTCAGATAATATTGCTAAATCAACTTGTGAGTGGTTTATTAATACTTTGAAAAAACCAACTGGGGATTTTATGAAAACTTTAGAAGGTGGACATTTAAGACCTCTAGGTATTCGTTTGGGAAATCATGTCTTTAATCTTTTTGATAGACTTCTGATTGAATCAGTTGAAAAACGAAACATAAAATTTGAGTTTTATGTGATTCAATTGCTCCAAGAACTGGAAAAAAATCAACAGGAAAAGGAGCGAGCGAAGTTGGTTTTTAAAGCAGTTCAATATAATTCGTAATTCGTAATTAAAAAAGGGTTTGATTCCCGGACTTAACAGGTAGTCCTGTCAATACGGTTCGGTTAACTATGTTCATCCCACCTCAGATCCCCCCTAGCCCCCCTTTTTAAGGGGGGCTAGGGGGGATCAGGTCTTAACGGATTTTGTGGTTCGCTCAAGGCTCTCGAATCGTTACATTCTGCAATCGTGTACTTAGTTCTGGACTCAAGCTAGGAATGCGATCGCTGTGGAATTTCTGTAGAAGCCATGCTGACGGGACGATACACCCTGCACTATCCGCAATACTTTATATATGCTTTTTGATGTTCATCTCTGATTTGTTCAGCCAGCCAGTCAGGTTGCAAAACTTGAGCATTGGCACCGTATTGCAAAATCCTTTGCCGAAACCAAAACAAACAATCTTCTGTAGTTGCAATATCTAAAAATTTAGCTTCAGTATTCCGCTTAAGTTCATACTCGTCCTCTCTACGAGGTTGATAATTTGCTAAAGGTCCACTCATCCGATAGTGGATTTCTAATGTGGGAAAGTTACACGACACCCAGTGAACTTCTGTAGCTGGTCCAACACTCGTAATGCAGTCAACGCGAAATAGCAAGTTTTGGTCAATGTTATGCCAAGTGTCAAAACGCCGGGAACGCCAGTCGGGGACAAAAGCAAAAAGATACAGCACTCCATTATGTAGTCGCAATTCTGAACGGTCAATATCCCAAATTCTCTGTTCTCGCTGACGGTTTTGATAGCGGATGGTATCACGGCGTTGTTGCTGAAACCTTTCTTGCAATTGACGAATAACCACCTCAAGTTTGTCCTCGCTGTAATCTACAGGAGGGCTAAAGTTTACCTTCACATGAGGCGGTTGGTCAGTTTCTTTGAGTTTGCCAATGCGAATGATTTGCCCTGCTTGGGCAGAAAAACCCATATCGGCTAAGAAATAAGCTGCTAATGCCAACGCCTGTCGCTGTTCTGTGGAGAGAATTACAGGAAAATTCGACTCCACCAGTTCATAAGGATAATGAGGCGCACTCTTAATTTCTATGCCGCAGTCTCTCAGTTTGCGAATTGTTCGCGTCAGCTTCTGGTGAATGTCACACTCAGACTTGCCATGTTTTTCCAGAAAGGGAGATAGCAAAGTGGCTAATTCCTCTCGCTTACGTGGCTTATCTGCTAGCAGTCTAAGTATTTCTAGGACAAAGGCAATCTGATTGTAACTGGTGTCAATTTTTGCGGACATAAATTGAGAGTGGTGCTTAAAAAGCATTGTAGTCATTTTTTGACTATGACTTTTTAAAAATGGGTAATATGCTGGGTGCTATGGACATACTCAGACTATCATGAAGCTTTTTTTACAACCTCTCTACTCCCAACTTAATCCGGGGGTTGGGAACTGTCCACTTGGCTGTAAAGAAAAATGCCAAGTTTCTTCCAACCTCAAACCCCCAGAGGGTTGCACGTGTCCCCTCTCGTCTCATCAGGCAAAAACCTGTGCAGAGGTGACGCAGGGAGAAGCCGACATCATCTTCAACAAAGCCGCTACTGCGGATGGTAAATCCCTTGCTGCTTATCTACCAGGATTTCTAGACCCTAGTTTTCGCATTATGGGTCTGTATCCCACTATCGAACTGGTAGAAGACCAGACTGAACAACAAAAACACTATCACGCACTGTTTGGTTTGAATGCCACGGAGCGAATCGATCGCTTGTTCGGAGCAGAATTAAGTAGGCGCTTATTACAAGCAGAACATAAGAGTAATAAGTATCTAGAACTGCTATTGGCTATCCAACACAAGCCATTTCTGCTGACTAACCCTGATATTTTTCATTTCATCACCCATTTTCAGTATCGAAATCCAGCTTATGGCAGTGATTTACTGCCTCTAGTGTTAGCAGAATTTCCTGACTTGTGGGTATTTGATGAGTTTCATATTTTTGGCTGTCATCAAGAAGCAGCAGCTTTAAATAGCATGACTCTGATCCGCCGTACCCAAGAAAATCAATCACGACCCAGGCGGTTTCTGTTCACTTCTGCAACACCCAAAATAGATTTCATCGAACAGTTGCACCAAGCTGGCTTCAATGTTGCGACCGTGGAAGGAGTCTATGCCAATGAAAGTACCCCTGGCTTTCGGCAAATTCTACAACCAGTTGAACTGGAGTTTGTGGAATTAAAAGATACACATACACTCTCGTGGCTGATGGAGATGACTCCCCAAATTCAACAAATTCTGGATGTGGAGTCAAAAGGCAGAGGGTTAATTATTGTCAATTCTGTAGCTAAAGCGGGTCTTGTCACTCGCAAACTTCAGGAATTGTTACCAGGGGTCATTGTTAGAGAAATTAGTGGACGTATTGACCGAGTTGAGCGATCGCACATCCAAAATCAGTTAAAAGATGCCAACCAACCTGTCCTAGTTGTGGGTACTTCGGCTGTTGATGTTGGCGTTGACTTTAAAATTCATCTTTTGATTTTTGAGGGTAGCGACTCAGCAACAGTAATACAACGCTTAGGTCGTCTGGGAAGACATCTAGGGTTTTCTGCGTACAAAGCTTTTATCTTGCTTCCGGGTCATACGCCTTGGGTTATAGCAAGGTTGGCAGAAAAACTTTGTTTGGGTCAAAGTGCGATCCGAAGTGAATTAAATGATGCGATCGCCTATGCTTTTGACCCCCCCAAAGAATTCCAAGAATATCGTCAGCGTTGGGGACCATTGCAAGCACAGGGAATGTTCTGGCGCATGAGTCAGGAAAATGCCAAGGTCAGTCAATGCGTGCGCGATCGCATGTTGGAAGATTTGCAGCGCGTCTACTCTCAAAACTTAGAATCTACTCGTAAACAGTGGTTTGCATTGCAAAACAATGACGTCGAGAATTTGCTTTAGCGATCGCATTAGGAGGATCTGAGGAAGCACACTATCAAATCTTATCTAAGCTTGGCGACTCATCCGCCAGTAAAAAGGCTCACGACTGGTCACAAAATGCCGACCAAAGTTTGATGATTCATGTGCTTAATGCCTTGCTAACTGCTTGGAATTTAATTCCTTATTTGAGTGATTCGTTATCTTTGTCAGATATCGAGAAGCGGCTTCTCTGCTTAGGAATTACTCTACATGATTACGACAAGCATTGTCGCAGTCAAGGCAAGAAACCACCTCATGCTTCCGATGTTCCGGCAATTCTTGAAGTATGCCAAGAGTTGGGGAAAAAACTTGATTTTGACTTATTTTGGTCAGATTGGCAAGAGTACATTACAGACATTGCTTTTCTCGCTCAAAACACCCACTTCAAGCATGGTACTAATGCAATTCCTGCCAACTGGCCCAAGTTTAAAATCAGAGATTCTCGTCGCCTAAAATCGCCTTTACGTCATCTTCTCGCCTTTGGAGACATCGCTGTCCACCTTAAAGATCCAGGAGATATAGACACGGAAACTGGAGGCGATCGCCTACGCGAACATCTGCGATTTTTAGAAATTCGCCAAAGACTAGTATATCACCGCCTGCGGGACACTTTAGGAATCTTGACTAACGGTATTCATAACGCCACAATGCGCTTTGCAAAGCAACTGGGATGGGAACCAATTCTGTTCTTTGCCCAAGGCGTGATTTATCTCGCACCTTTAGATAGTGAAACTCCCGAACCAGGAGAACTACAAGAATATATTTGGCAGCACATTAGTGGCGTTTTAGGCAGCAGAATGCTAGGTGGAGACATCGGCTTTAAACGTGATGGCAAAGGACTGAAAGTTGCTCCTCAAACTTTAGAATTATTTTCCTCAACTGAACTTATTCGCCAACTTCCAAATGTGATAGAGGCGCGTGTCAATAATCATAAAGACCCAGCAACTCCCAAACGGTTAGAAAAGTTGTCTTTGACAGAAGCTGAAAGAGAATTGCTCAAGAAGGGTGCAGATATTCGTGCTGACCGCATTGCAGAATTTATCTTTTTGACACAGAAGGAATTCTTTGGCGAGTATCCAGAATATATTACCTGGATGCTCAACGCTTTGGAACTCCCAGATAAAATATCACCTGAACAAACACAAGTGCAATCAGGAGGAGTAAATTACGGTTGGTATCAAGCAGCGGCTTATTATATTGCCAATCATTCTACTTTAAAACCTGAAGAAGTCTCAGACAAACTTTCAGAATGGGCAGAAAATTTAGCTGATTGGGCTAGTGAAAATAACTTGCTTACTGAACATCATAGCCCCACACGCGAAATCTTTTATCGTTATTTGACACAATATTTAGAAGTCAAAGGGTGGGAAAGTGAAAATTCATCATTTGCAGAAGAATTTGCAGCTTATACCGATGCTAAGACCAAAGCTGCTAAACAACCAATTTGTTCTCTCAGTTCAGGAGAGTTTGAATCAGAAGACCAGATGGACTCTGTAGTGCTATTTAAACCGCAGCAGTACAGTAATAAAAACTCCCTTGGCGGTCGGCAAATTAAACGGGGAATTTCCAAAATTTGGGCTTTGGAAATGCTACTTCGTCAGGCTTTATGGTCAGTTCCAGCAGGGAAGTTAGAAGAACAGCAACCAATATTTTTGTATATCTTCCCTGCCTATGTTTATTCACCTCAAACAGCGACGGCTATTCGGTTGCTAGTGAACGATATGAAGCTGGTGAACTTTTCGGATCTGCGGAAGCAATGGCTAGAAGCTGGAATGAATCACAGCGCACTGCAAGCAATTGATTGGCTAAGCGGTGAAGTAGAAGCAGGAGGTGATTCAGAGCATAAGTATGGTGGTAAAGATTTGCCTTTTATGGCGATGAATTATACAACAACACGGGGTAAAACACTCACCGATGCTTGGGTGCAACCTGCTTTTCTTGCCTTAGCACTTCCCATGTTGCTAGGAGTGAAAGTGATAGCAACCAGTAGCTCTGTTCCACTATACAACAGCGACAATGACTTTCGAGAGTCGGTCATTCTTGATGGACCAGCGGGATTTTGGAATTTGCTAGGTTTATCAACTTCCTTGCGGATTCAAGATTTTAGGAGTGCAATGCAGCGCCTATTGATTGCTTACAGTCTGCATTTGGATAGTCGCAGTTCACCACGTGATGAACGCTGGCGAGATCTGATTAAAACAGTTCGAGAAGTCTCCACTAACGTACTCAATATTTTCACATTAGCAAATGAAGGATTACGTCGCAACAACCGTGAACGTCCCTACTCAGACGAAGTTGATCGTTATTGGAAATATGCCCAAATCTGGGTAGGAGTAGATGATGAAAATTTTCCAGATGAATCAGCAAAAGCAGGAGGAATTTATTTAATGAAATTAATTCAAAAATTAGTGCAACAGTATCGCACTTTTTACAAAGTCAGAGTCAGTGAATCTAGCTACACCATCCTACTACCAATATCCAAGGCATTGGAAGTCATTCTCAATGTTCCGCAACAAGTCGAGAATGAGGATTTGATTTTGCAAGGATCTGGACAACTCAAGGATGCTTTAGACCGCCAAGAAGTTTATAAACGTCCGTTGCTAATGGATAAATCTGTAGACTACGCGACTAGAGAAGCACAAGAATTGACAGCTATTCACACCTTTATGAGTACCTGTGTAGGGGAATTGTTTCTTGAGCTTTACAAAGGTGATCGCGCTTTGTTGCAGGAAAATCGCAACCGCATCAAGTCTGGTGCTGAATTTGCTTATCGCTGGTTAGCCTTGCAAGAAAAATCATCTCAATCTGAATCATAAGGAGAAAAATAATGAGCATTTTAGCAACCTTAAAACCACAATTCCAATCTGCTTTTCCTCGCTTAGCAGCAGGTAAGTATATCCACTTCATCATGGTGCGCCATAGCCAATCTTTTCCGGTATTTCAAACTGATGGAGTCCTGAACACAGCTCGTACTCAAGCCGGACTAAAAAATCAAGAGCAAATCAGCCGTTTGGTAATGTTCAAGCGCAAGCAAATCACGCCGGAACGTTTAGGAGGACGAGAGCTACTTCGCTCTTTAAATCTCACTAGTGCTAACGCCGAAGACAAGGACAAATACTGTCAATATAACGGCGAGAAATCTTGTAAAAAATGCCCTGATTGTATTATCTACGGATTTGCTATTGGCGATAGTGGTTCAGAGCGTTCTAAAGTTTACTCAGATTCTGCTTTTTCGTTGAGTGCTTACGAGCAATCCCATCGCAGTTTTACCTTCAACGCACCCTTTGAAGGAGGAACAATGAGTGAAGCTGGGGAAATGCGGAGTAGCATCAACGAATTAGATCACGTTCTGCCAGAGGTAACATTTCCGACTATCGAAACCTTGCGAGATGCAACTTATGAAGGCTTCATGTACGTATTGGGCAACCTTCTGCGAACTAGACGTTACGGCGCACAGGAATCACGCACGGGGACGATGAAAAACTATATTACGGGGATTGTCTTCTGCGATGGAGAAATTTTTAGCAACCTACATTTTACCCAAGCACTGCATGATGCCTTAAAAGGCGATATCAATGCCCCGATCGGCGATATTGTGATTCATGCTAGTACCGTGGCGAATAATTTACTGAATACAGAACCTGTCCGAAAAACCAATATGATTTTTGGTTCTCAGTTAGAAGACTTACTGGATGAAGCTAGTGCGCTTTATCAAGATGAAACCCGCCTCGTAGATACTTTAACAACACTTTACGGGCAAACCCAAAGCTATTCAGAATCATTTGGAGCACTGAAGAAAAAAGGCAAGAAAGATTAATTATTTTCTTGTGGGGCGGGTATCTTGCCCGTCAATATCTCTGGGCGGGCAAGATGCCCACCCCACAAGAGATAAATTTACAAAGCACTCAGGACTGATTATGACTCTTTATCATTGCATTCTGACACTCCATGACAACGTTTTTTTTGCAACGCGGGAGATGGGTATTCTCTATGAAACTGAAAAATATTTGCACAACTGGGCGCTCAGTTTTGCTTTATTCGGCGTTCATTACATACCCTTGCCTTATGGCTTACAAGGAGAAATGGCGCAAAAACCAACGTATTTAGATAGCAATTCTGAGCAAAATCTGTTGCACTTGAATACAGCAGGAATTTATGTCTTTCCTGCCCAACCTCTAAATTGGTCTTATCAACTTAATACTTTCAAAGCTGCTCAAGTTACTTATTACGGTAAGTCTAAACAATTTGGAGACAAAGGCGCAGACCGGAATTACCCGATTAACTACGGACGTGCTAAAGAACTGGCAGTTGGCAGCCGATACCGCATCTATATTATTGCACCTGAAAATATAACAATTCCCCGTTGGATACGTTTGGGGAAATGGTCAGCGAAAACTCAGGTGGAAGTAACACCAATTCCCAATTCAGTCATTCAACCTAAGTTAGGAGATTATATTTGTTCTCATCCTTTGAACCCTCTAGATTTACCTGAAAGCACCAGATTGCTATTGTATAACCGCATTGTCATGCCACCTGTAAGTTTAGTCAGTCAAGCACAATTAACTGGTGAATATTGGAAATCTACTACTGAAGAATCTTGGCAATCTTTAAAATCAGAGTTTCCGCAATTGCCAGAAAGTATTTGTTTACCAAGAGGGGCATTTTATGGAGCCAGAAATGTTGTTACAGCCGCATAAATCTTCTACTTTGCATTCTCTGGTTGTGGAGTTGGCTGCTGCTGACAGAGGAAACATACCACCCACTCTATCAAGAGCGATTCATGCTTTAGTTATGAACTGGCTGAATTTGGGAAACCCTGAAATTGCCGATGTTATTCATGCAAGCCAAGATTCACCGTTAAGTATATCTGGTTTATTGGGAAACCGTCGTGCTTCCGGAACTCAGGTAGGAGACAATTTTTACTTTCGCATTTGTCTTCTAGATGGAAGTTTGATAGAGCCATTATTAAAAGGTTTGGAACAGTCGGAAACTCAACCTCTGGTATTGGGAGGATTCCCTTTTGTGATTCGTAACATTTACACGTTGCCAGGTACGCATCGTTTGGCAGGTGCAGCTGAATACGGTCTACTGGCAAACCCTCCCCAGGTGATGGAAATCCAATTAAATTTTCTCTCACCTACCAGTTTTAAACAGAGTCAGGGTATTCAAAATTTCCCTTTACCGGAATTAGTATTTAGCTCTTTGCAGAGACGTTGGAATACTTTTGCTCCAGAACAATACCAACTTCCGGCTATGGAATGGAGAGGATTCGTGTCTGCTTATGAGTTGAAAACCCATGCACTCAAACTAGAGGGTGGCGCCGAAATTGGCGCTCAAGGTTGGGTGCGCTATCACTTCAGTGACCCTGAACAAGCGAAACTGGCGACGATTCTGGCTAATTTTGCCTTTTTTGCAGGAGTGGGACGCAAAACCTCCATGGGAATGGGACAGACTCAACTAGCCACTTACTTAGTTAAAAGAAAACACAAAAGCTAACGGAAGTCAAGGAGATGGAAAGACCCATTAGCAATTAGCAATTAGCAATTACCAACCATGAATGAAGCACTCTATCTACCTCTAGCTTATTTAAACGCTTGGGAATATTGTCCCCGTCGCTTTTATTTGGAATATCAACTTGGGGAAACCGCAGACAACGAACACCTGGTTATTGGTCGTCATTTGCACCGCAATGTGGACGTAGAAGGTAAACACATTGAGGGTGATAAGGTGGTTTATCGCCATCAGTGGGTATGGTGCGATCACTTGTTAATTAACGGCATTATCGATGCTGTTGAAGAAACAGATCATCAACTCATTCCTCTGGAATTCAAGAAAGGACGGATGGCTAATCATCTGAGCGACCATTTTCAGCTTTGTGGCGCAGCTTTGTGCTTGGAAGAACGCACCGGACGCACTATTGCCTACGGGGAAATTTTCTATCACGCCAACCGCCGCCGTCAACAAGTTAATTTCACCCCAGCCCTACGTCAAGCTACCGAACAAGCAATCCAAGCGGCGCACGCTGCCATTAGTGCTGCTATGCCACCACCAATTGACCATCCAAAAAAATGCCGAGACTGTAGCTTGCAAGGTATTTGTCTGCCAAATGAAATGAAAAAATTACGCAGTGAGGAATAATTATGTCTGTTCTTTATGTTACTCAGCCTGATGCAGTTTTAAGTAAAACCCACGAAGCATTTAAAGTGGCTTTGAAGCAGTCAGACGGTTCTTGGGAAAAACATTCTGTACCTGCTCAAACAGTAGAGCAAGTGGTGTTAATGGGCAATCCACAAATGACTGGCGATGCTTTGGTTTATGCTTTAGAACTAGGAATGCCCGTTCATTACCTTTCCTATTTTGGCAAATACTTAGGTTCAGCGCTTCCTGGCTATTCGCGCAACGGTCAACTGAGATTAGCTCAATACGCCGTCTACAACGATGACAAACGCCGACTGGAAATAGTTAAAGCCATTGTTACCGCCAAGATTCATAATCAGTATGCTGTTCTCTATCGTCACGATCAAAAAGAGAATCCCCTTAAATCACGCAAACATCTGGTTAAAGAACAGACAACACTTGATGAAGTTAGGGGTGTGGAAGGTTTGGCGGCTAGAGAATACTTTGCCTGTTGGTCAATTATGTTAAAAGACCAATGGTCATTTAGCGGCAGAAATCGCCGTCCTCCCACTGATGCAGTTAATGCTTTACTAGGGTTTGCCTATGGACTTTTACAAGTACAGGTGACAGCCGGGGTACACATGGCAGGTTTAGACCCATACATTGGCTACCTACATGAAACAACTCGCGGTCAGCCAGCGATGGTTTTAGACTTAATGGAGGAATTTCGTCCTTTAATTGCCGACAATCTAATTCTCTCAGTTGTGAGTCATAAAGAATTGAAGCCAGATGATTTTACAGACAACTTGGGGGCTTATCGGCTTTCCGAAAAAGGGCGTAAACAGTTCCTCCAAGCATGGGAGCGCAAAATGAACGATGAGTTTAAGCACCCTACTTTTGGTTATCGCTGTACCTACAGAAGAGCAATTGAACTGCAAGCCCGTTTGTTAAGTCGCCATTTACAAGAGGGAGTGGTTTACAAACCATTAACACTGCGATGACTACCTTGTTCTACCTGGTGATTTACGATTTGCCAGATACTAAACCTGCTAACAAGCGTCGGACAAGACTGCACAAGCTGCTTTCTGGTTATGGGAAATGGACTCAATACAGCGTCTTTGAATGTTTCTTGACAGCAATGCAGTTTGCTAAGCTTAAAGTAAAAGTTGAAGAGTTGATTAAACCAACGGAAGACTCTGTACGCATTTATGTCTTGGATACTGGGGCGGTGCGCAAAACGATTACTTACGGTTCCGAGAAGCCTCGACAGGATGAGACAATTATCTTATGATGTAGCTGAGAAGGATTTTTGGCGAGTCAAAGCGCGAGCGAAAACCCCAGTGGTCCTGCCAAATGCTCAGAACCTTGAAAATTCAATACTTTTCCAGTTTTGAAGCAGGTTGATTGTCAACTTTATAGCTCCTGGAAAGGGACTTAAAATACAGACCTGCCAAAAGTTGGTCTGAAGCGCTTGTTATGACCGGGTTTTATTCGGCGGGCATTCAAATTTATGAATCCTGGCAACGGGATTGAAACGTAAACCCCCGACTACTACAACAGTCAAACCCCCGACATTCAAATTTATGAATCCTGGCAACGGGATTGAAACATTGATATATTTTATTAGTAAAACTTAAATTTTATCATTCAAATTTATGAATCCTGGCAACGGGATTGAAACTCCGCTGTACTGCGTAAGAGAAATGTTGCTAGAAGACATTCAAATTTATGAATCCTGGCAACGGGATTGAAACAGGCTATCTTCGTAGCTTTAATTCTTCAAGCACAACTTTCAAATTTATGAATCCTGGTAACGGGATTGAAACCTCAACGCCTTACGGTATCACAGGTTTGGGCAGACCGCTTTCCAATTTATGAATCCTGAAACCGGGATTGAAACGGAGTTACAAACCAATTTTCTTGTTTAACTGCTAAATTCTTTCAAATTTATGAATCCTGGCAACGGGATTGAAAGTTCCATTCATATTCTCTATGGGTACTCCGCTTATTCTTTCAAATTTATGAATTTTGGCAACGGGATTGAAACGGACGGGAAGACTTTGTTAAATATTATTCAGAAACATCTTTCAAATTTATGAATCCTAGCAAGCCAAACAAGCTCAATGGTAAGCCTTTTATTTGTCCAGCCTTAGAATAATAAGTAGTTCCTCATCCAAAAAAGTCTTTGATTATGTTTGCTCAACGGGACACTGGCTGGGATTTAGCAGTTTACAATAAAGACGGTCAACTGGTGCTTGTCGTTCAAATCAAGGGTAAACTCAATGCCTTGGCACAGTGGGCTTCCCAACTGCGAACCAATATCCTCGCGCACGGTATCTACCCAAAAGCCCCTTACTTCCTCATGGTCTTCCCTGACAAGTTTTATCTGTGGGCAAATGTTGATGCACAACTTGACATGAGCGAACCAACTTATGCTGTTAATGCGCGTCCTATTCTAAAGCCTTATCTTGATAAAGCTGCAATAACGCAAGGGCAAAAAATAAGTAGTCAGAGCCTTATATTAATAGTAGCATCTTGGCTATCGAAAATTATTTATTCTGAGCAGCCTCCTAGTGAAACGGATGAATCAGAGCAATGGCTGGTTGACTCAGGTCTTTATACTGCTGTCGCCGGAGGCAGTTTCGGTCGCGAGGCTGTTGCGTGAACGTTTACGTTGAAACCAACTGGGAGCATCCCATTTTTGCAAAAACACCAAGCGATTAGAAATCGCGCGCCAGTCGCCTCTGTCGGGAAACACTCGTGTCGGCGCGCTGGCTTGGCTACACGAACAAAGTCCCTTCGGGTGACGCTCGTTCCGACGCTCGTTCCTCGCTAACGCTTCGCTATCGCTAACGCTG